>NZ_OZ026466.1:300000-459522 GCF_964019855.1 Buchnera aphidicola (Periphyllus acericola) | reverse complement strand
TTTTTATTTCCTAAAATATATTACTAAAAAATAAAATAAAAAAAGAACTTATTTTTTATTTTTTTTTTTTTTTTTTTTTTTTTTTTTTTGTAAAATTCTTATTGAATATAAATTGTAATTATCGCTTCACAAACTAATAAATCTTTAACAAAAGCAAATCCATTAAATTTTATAAAATTTTTATGATGATTTAAAAAAAAAATCTTTATATTTAAAACATCATTTGGAAATACTAATCTTTTAAATTTTGCATTTTTTATTGTAGTTAAATAATATAATTTTTTAAAAATATTTTTATAACTAATACCACACAAAATTCCAGCAGATTGCATCATAGATTCAAGAATTAAAACACCAGGAAAAATTGGATTTTTAGGAAAATGACCAGAAAAAAAAAAAATATCTGGACATACTCTAAATTTTGAAATCAAATAAATTTTTTTTTCAAAAGAAATTACTTTATCTATAAATAAAAAAGGATAACGATGTAAAATAAACTTTAAAAAATTATTTTTATTCATATAAATCACACTAATTAAAAAAATTTAAAAAATTCATAAAATATATAATTCATCTTATTTAATTTAAATAAGATGAAAAAATACTGAAAAAATTAAAAAATATTTTTTTTAAAAAAAATATTTTTATTATCCAAAAGATATTTGAAATTTTTCAACATCATTTTTATTCACTGGCTTAATAGGTATTGCATAAGAGAAAGATAATAAACCAAAAGGAGATTTCCATTTTAAAGATACACCAAAAGATGAATAAATATTTTTTGGATTATTGTATATCATAAAAGAATGTTTTTTTTCAAAAAAATTATTTTGCATCCATATTCTACCAAAATCTAAAAAAGTAGATAATCGTATAGATTTTAAATATTCGTTTTCCAAAAATGGAATAGAAGAAATTAATTCTAAATTTGTAATAGAAATAAAATTTCCTCCAATACAATTATTTATGATATTTTCTTTTGATTTATTAGAATTAAATAAATTATTTTCTTTATTATTATTTGATACGTTATTATCCTTTAAATTATCAACAGAAAATATTTTAGATCCAATATTCTCTGAATAATAACCTCTTACAGTATGATCATTTTCAGCATGAAAGTTATCATAATCTTCAATATATGAATCATTATTTTTAAATAATTCACATCCAAAATATGAATGAAATAAAAAAGTAACATTATTATTTGTGCATAATATTGGAAAATATTTTCTTATATCAAAAATAAATTTAAAATAATTTTTATTTTTATAAGGAAAAATAGAATTTAAAGCAATAGTTGCATTACAACCTGAGTTTGGAAAAAATAAGTTGTCTGTTGTATTAAAATTTAAAGAATGATTTATATAAATATTATTAAGTGCTTGAAAACATTTTCTTTTTAAAAAATTTTTAGTATTTTTTTTTAAAACTGGAATATTTTTAAAAAAATTTTTATATGAATCTGAAAATTCATAATGTGAATATCCTAAATTAAAATTATATGTATTATATTTTAAAAATGGAATTCCAATAGATGTTTCTTCTCCATAATTCATATGACTATTTTTAAAACTTTCTTTTTCTAAATTAAAAAAGTTTTTTATCGCATAACAAATTTTTTCTATAACACTTAATTTTGAACTATCTTTATTAATTAAATTTAAATCAATATCTTTTCCAACCATATTAAAAAAAACATTTTCATTAAAAATTAAATTTTTTTTAGTAAAATAAGGATTCATATAAAAAATTTGTAAAAAATTTTTTTGTAAAGATTGTGACAAATATAAAGATAAAACATTACCTGTACGCAGAAAATGATTTTTAAGTAATTGTAAATTACAATTTAACTTATTTTTATTGTCATATGCAAAACCAATATTAAAATTATTTGATTTTTTTTCTTTAACATGATAAATAACATCTAAATAATTTAATTTTTTATCAGAATGATTTTTAAATTCAACATCTATTCTATCAAAATAATCAGTTTCTTGTAAATTTTGTAAATCTTCATTTAAAAAATCTCTATTTATAACAGAATTTTCTTTTTGAAGCATTTTTCTAATTAAATATTTTCGTTTAGTTAAAAAATTTCCATCAAATAAAATTTTTTTAACAAAAAACTTATCATTCTTCTGAACTTTAACAGTAAATTGTACCGTATGATTTAACCTATCAATCAAAGGATTAATTAAAATAGAAGAATTAATATATCCATTATTAAATAATTCTTGTTGTATACTGTCTTGAAGAAAAATTAAATCTTCAATATTGTATAATTTATTTTCAAATGTTTTAGATAAAATCTTTAAATTTTTTAAAAAAATAGGATTATCTTCATCTATTAAAACTTTTGAAACATTATATTTATCTCCTTCATTAATTATAATAGTTACAGATACATTTTTTTTATCATCTAAATAATTTATTTTAGTATCTAAAATATCAAAAGTAATATAACCATTACGATTATAAAAATTATATAAATTTTTTAAATCTTCCTGCAAATTCAAATAATTATATTCAGATTTTATAATTTTTCTTAATAAACAATATTTATTATAATAACTAAAAAAAGACATAATTTTTTTTGAAGAAAATTTTTTATTACCATTAATTTTAATTTCCTTTATATTCGAATCTACACCTTCAGATATATTTATTTCTAAAATTTTAATATCTTTATTTTGTTCTAAAAATTTAAATTTAATATCTACATTATTCTTTAAAACACTAGAATAATACTCTAATAATTTATTTTTAAAAAAAATAATACTATCGTCAGTAATAAAGTTATTTTCATTAATTCCAGATAATTGCAAAACTTTTTCAATAAAATTTAATTCAATAAAATTATTTCCTACAACATTAATTTTTGTTATAAATGGACATTCTACAACCTGAAAAATAATTGTTTTTCCTTTTTCATATACATCAACTTTATTAAATTTTTTACTTGAAAGTAATTCATTTATACTATGTTGTATTTCAAATTTCGGAAAAGATTCATTAACACGAAACGTTAATAATTTTAAAGCTTCTTTTTTTGAAACTTTTTTCAATCCATGAAATTCTATTTTTTTAAAAAAAGAATTATTATTAGCATATCCGATATTAATAGTAAAGATAATTAAAAATATTAAAAATAAATTTTTTAATTTCATTTTATTATAAATTGTCTGCAAGGAAAACCTCTTATATAAACATTTAAATTGTCTAAATAGATTTAATTTTAATAAAAATTATATAAAAATTTAATAAACAAAAATATTAATATAATTCTTTATAAAATTTTTATTTTTTAAAAGATAAAAAATTAATATATTTTAAATAAAAATTTTAAAAAAAATTTTCAAATACATTATTTATAAATAAATAATGTATTTATAAATATTTTAAAAACACTATTTTAAAATTTTAAAAAACATAATTTTCTATATTTTTATATATTTTTAAAAAAAAACTATTATAAAGAAAACAAAGAATTTTCTTTTATTTTTTTTAAACGATCAATTTCTAATATATACATATCAGTTAAAACTTGTATTTCATTTTTATATTTATTTTTTTCATTTTTACTAATATTTTTATCTTTTAAAGAAACATTTATTAATTTATTAGAATCTTTTCTAATCATTCTAATACAAATTTTACTATTTTCAGCTTGTTTATATAAAATTTTTATTAAATCATTCCTCCTTTCTTCAGTTAATAATGGAATAGGTACACGAATGATATCTCCATGAGAAATTGGATTTAATCCAAGATTCGATCTTATAATCGATTTTTCAACATCTTTATTAATATTTTTATCAAAAGTATTAATTTTTAATGTATGAGAATCTTCTACTGTAATATTTGAAACATTTCCTAAAAAAGTTTTTTTTCCATAATATTCTATACTTAAATCTTTTAATAAATCAGGAGACGCTCTATCAGTTCTTAATTTATTAATAGATGCAAGAAAATTCTTTATACAACTTTTCATTTTTTTTTCTGTTTCTTGTTGAATTTGATTCATTTTTTTAAACTCAATTTGTTATTTATAAATATTTTTTCTTAATTTTTAACATAAAATATTATTATAAAATATTATTTCTTAGAAATCTTCTTTAAACTTAATTAATTAAAGTTCCTTCATCAACCCCTTTAACTATTCTTTTTAAAGCACCCGTTTTATTAATATTAAAAACACGTATTGGTATATTATAATCTCTCGCTAAAATAAATGCAGATAAATCCATTACTTTTAATTCTTTCTCCAAAACTTCTTGATAACTTAATTGAGAATATAAAACAGCATCAATATTTTTTTTAGGATCAGAAGTATAAACACCGTCAACTTGAGTTCCTTTTAAAACAATATCAGCTTTTATTTCAATTGCTCTTAAACATGCAGCAGAATCTGTTGTAAAAAAAGGATTTCCAATACCCGCAGAAAAAATTACAACTGTTTTTTTAGATAACAAATTTATAGCATGATTCCAATTATAAATTTCACAAATCCCATTTAACGGAATAGATGACATTAAAGACGTTTTAATATCCATCTGACTAATAAAATTATTTATAGCTAATCCATTTATTATAGTAGAAAGCATACCTATATGATCTGCAACAACACGATTAATTCCTATTTTTTGTAACTGTCTACCTCTAAATAAATTACCAGCTCCAATAACAATACATAATTCAACATTTAAATCTATTATTTTTTTTATTTCTTTAGATAAAAAAAATAAAGCACTTGAATCAATATTGGAAAAATTATTAACATTAGTTAAAGATTCTCCACTTAATTTTAAAACAACCCTAGAATATTTTAGTAAATTTTTAGATATAGTCATATACATAAATCCATAAAAATAGCATTTATTTTAAAAAAAAAATAATAAAAATATTTTTTTTAAAAAATAAAAAAATTTATTCTACATAAAAATTAATTTATTATATTTAATAATTTATATTTTATTTTCTCCTAATTCAAAACGAACAAAATTTTTTACAATAATATTATTTTCTAATAAAAAATCTTCTACTTTTTGTTTTGGGTTTATTACAAAAGGTTGTTTAATAAGAGTAATTTCACCAAAAAATTTATTCATTCTACCTTCTACTATTTTTTTTGCTATAAATTGAGGTTTTCCAACCTGTTTAGACATAGATAGTTGAATATTCCGTTCTCTTAAAATTATGTTTTCAGGAACACTTAAAGGATTTAAATATAATGGATTACTTGCTGCTATATGCATAGAAATATTTTTATTTAAATCAATTTTTTTTGAATTACTTTTTAAAAGAACTCCAATTCTAGAACAATGTACATAAGAATGAATAAAATCTCCATGTAATGCTGATATTCTAGAAATTTTTATATTTTCTCCAATCATCGATACTAAATTTACTCTTTCTGATTCAAAAGAATCTCTTAATAAATTTAAATTATCTATTTTTTTATCTAACAAAAATTTTATTATTTTTTTTCCAAAATTAATAAAATAGTTATCCTTAGAAACAAAATCTGTTTCACAATTCAATTCTAATAAAATTCCAAAATCTTTTTTTATTCCAGAAAAAATAGATCCTTGAAAAGTTTTTCTTGATAATTTATTTAATGCTTTTGATTTTCCTTTTTTTCTTAAATAATCTACAGCTGAATTAATATCTCCATTTTTTTTTAAAAGAGCTCTTTTACAGTCCAATATTCCAATACCAGTAATTATTCTTAATTTTTTTACTAAATCAGTTGAAATTTTCATATCATCCTTAAAACATATAAAATATTTAAAAAATAAAATAAAATTATAAATTAATTATAAAAAAATAATTTAATATTTTTAAAAATATTATATATTTTTTTAAATATTAAAAATTAATACTAATTATTAAAAATTTAAATATTTTTTGTATTTTTTGTGTTTTTATAATCATTTTTTATAATAGAAATTACATTATTTAAATAAAAATTAACAGATCTAATTGCATCATCATTACCTGGAATTATAAAATTTATTCCATCTGGATTAGAATTTGTATCAACTACTGAAAATATAGGTATTCCTAAATGACTCGCTTCTTTAATAGCAATATTTTCATAATCTGCATCTATAATAAATAAACAATCTGGCAGACCTCCCATATTTTTAATTCCACCTAAACTATTTTCTAATTTTAATAATTTTCTAGTACGAATTAACGCTTCTTTTTTTGTTAACTTATTAAAAGTTCCATCCTTTGATTGTGTTTCTAAATCTTTTAAATATTGTATAGATTGTCTTACAGTTTTCCAATTAGTTAACATACCTCCTAACCAACGATGATTGACATAATATTGTTTACAAAGTATCGCACATCTTTTAATTAAACTACTTGCAGATTTTTTTGTACCAACAAATAATATTTTACCATTCCTAGAATGAATTTTTTTTAATTCTATTAAAGCATTCTCAAACATTGGCAGAGTTTTTTCTAAATTAATAATATGAATTCGATTTTGAGAACCAAATATAAAAGACTTCATTTTAGGGTTCCAATAACGAGTTTGATGTCCAAAATGAATTCCAGCTTTTAACATATCTTTCATAGAAATATTTATCATATCTATCCTTTAACTTTAAAAATAATTTATGTAACAAAAATTTATGTAAATTTGTATATTATATATATTATATATAAATTAATATAAATATATATTAAATAAATATTAAATAAATAAATATACAAAATTTCTTTATAAAAAATATATTATATATAATATATATTAAAAAAATCATAATAAAATATAAAAAAAAATATACAATTTTATTTAAATATATTATTTTTTTTAAAAATATAAGGTTTCATCATGATTATTATAAAAAATAATTTTGATATAAAAAAAATGAAAGAAGTTGGAAAATTAACATCAAATGTATTAGAAATGATTAAAAAATATGTTATTGAAGGAATTAGTACAAAAGAAATAGATGAAATCTGTCATGACTATATTTATAACAAGCAAAAAGTTGTCTCAGCATGTTTAGGATATAAAGGATACCCAAAATCTACATGTATTTCAGTTAATGATGTAGTATGTCATGGAATACCAAATAAAAATAAAATTTTAAAAAATGGAGATATAGTAAATATAGATATATCTTTAAAAAAAGATGGATATTTTGGAGATTCCTCTCGAATGTTTTTAGTGGGAAAATGTTCAAAAATAGCAAAAAAATTATGTAAAATAACTAAAAAAAGTTTATATTCTGCTATAAAAATTGTTAAACATGGTATTAAATTAAATAAAATAGGAAAAAAAATTGAAAAAATTATTAAGAAACATAAATTTTCTATTGTAAAAGAATATTGCGGTCATGGTATTGGAAAAAATTTTCATGAAGAACCATATGTACTACATTATTATTCCCCTTATAATAAAATTATTTTAAAAGAAAATATGATATTCACAATAGAGCCAATGATTAATTCAGGAAAAAGAAATATTATTTGTGATAAAGATAAATGGACTATAAAAACAAAAGATAAAAGTTTATCTGCACAATATGAACATACAATTTTAGTTAAAAAAAATGGATATGAAGTATTAACATTAAGAAAAAATGAAAATATTTTTTAAATAAAATTAAAAAAACATTTAAAAAAAATAAAATATAAAAGAGAAAAAAATTATGAAAAAATTAAAAAAAATAATAGAAAAAGCATTTAAAAAAAAAGAAAATAACACACTTAAAAAAAACGATTTAAAATTAACTAAAGCAATATATTCTACAATTAAAATGATTAATTTAGGAAAATTAAGAGTTTCAGAAAAAAATAATAATAAATGGATTACTCATCAATGGATTAAAAAAGCGATCCTATTATTTTTATATTTTAAAAAAAGTAAAATATTTAATGGAAATTTTACAAATTATTACGATAAAATTCCTTTAAAATATGAAAATTACACAAAAAAAAAATTTAAAAAAGAAAAAATAAGAACAGTTCCTTCAGCAATAGTAAGATATGGATCGTTTATTGAAAAAAATACAATACTTATGCCATGTTTTATAAATATTGGTGCATATGTTGGAAAAAAAACAATGATTGACACATGGTCAACAATAGGTTCATGTGCTCAAATAGGAAAAAATGTACATATATCTGGAGGTGTTGGAATAGGAGGTGTTTTAGAACCATTACAAAATAATCCAACTATAATTGAAGATAACTGTTTTATTGGAGCAAGATCAGAAATAGTTGAAGGAGTTATAATTGAAAAAGGTTCAGTAATTTCAATGGGAGTATTTATTGGAAAAAGTACAAAAATTTATGATCGAGAAAAAGATAAAATTTATTTTGGAAGAGTACCAAAAAAATCAGTTGTAGTATCTGGAAGCTTACCATCAAAAAATAAAAAATATAATTTATACAGTGCAATTATAGTAAAAAAAGTTGATGCGAAAACATTAACAAAAGTTGAACTTAATAATTTATTAAGAGGAAATATTAAATAAATTTTTATATTTTATAAAAAAATATTTTTTTAAAAACTCTTTAAAACCGCCCAATTTTTTTAAATATGGGCGGGAAAATTTATTTTTTTATTTTTTATTTTTTTAAAAAACTAAATAATTTTAAAAAGTAACTTGTTATATCTTATTATTTTTAAAACTATAATGTTTTCATTAGTAGATAAAGCTTCCTTTAATGTCTTAATATCTTTTACTGGCTTCATATTTGCTTCAACTATAATATCGTTTTTTAATAAACCAGCTCTTTTAATAAAACTTTTTTCTAAAAGTCTATTTATTCTAACACCTTCAACATCAGGTAAATAAAATTTTTCAATTTTTTTATTTTCTATATCTTTTAATAATTTTTCTCTATTATAAGTAGATACTACAGCTCCTTGCAATTTATAATGTAAACTCCCAGAATAAACAGAATCTGGATTATAACTTTTTAGTTCAAGTGAAATGTCATAATAACTATCATCTCTAAAAATTTTTAATGCAAGAGTATCATCAGCAGAATAATTTATTAAAATTCTTCTTAAAGAATAAGAATCTTCTATATCTTTATTATCTGCAGAAACTATAATATCTCCAACTTTTATACCAGATATTTCTGCAGCAGAATTTTTATTTACAAAATTAACAACCACAGCTGATTTTTTTAAAGGTAATTTCAATTCATCAATCGAACTTTTTGAAAGAGTTGAAACAGAAATTCCTAAACGACCAAAATTAATTTTCCCATATTTTAATATATTTTTTACAAATCTAATAACAGAATTACTTGGTATAGAAAATCCAAGACCAATGTTTCCTGATTCAACACTGCTAGAAATCATAGAAGTATTAATTCCAATTAATTCACCTTTTATATTAAATAAAGGACCTCCAGAATTTCCATGATTAATTGCAGCATCTGTTTGAATAAAATTATCAAAAATACTTCTTGAATTAACGATTCTTTCTAAATATGATATAATTCCTAATGTTACAGAATTTTTTAAATTATATGGACTTCCAATAGCAAAAACAGGATCTCCAACATTTAAATTATCAGAACTAGAAATTTTTATAGATGGTAAATCTTTTGCATTAATTAATTGTAATAAAGCCAAATCAAATTTTCTATTTTTTCCAATTATTTTTGCTTCATATTCTTTTCCATCAGTTAAAGAAACCACTATTTTTGAAGCATGACTAATAACATGATAATTAGTAATTACATAAGATTTCTCAGAATCAATAATAATTCCAGATCCTAACTTACTACTTTGTGCATTAGTAATAATTGTTGGATTTACTTTTTTTATTGACATTAAATTTTTCAAAATATGATCATTATATTTAGAAAAACGTGTACAAGAAGAAGATAAAATATCAGTTTTATGTTGATAAGAAGAATCATAACAATAACCATGATAAAAATTACTAAAATCAGTAATAACTCTTACCACAGAAGGTAAAATTTTTTTTATTACAGGAGATAAATTATAATCCTTATGTTGGGAATTATTTTTAACTTCATTTTTATCTGAACAAAATACAGATTTAGAAAAAAAAATTCCAATTGATACAACAGAAATTAAAAATAAAAACTTTATAAATGATGCTATTTTTTTCATATTTTTTCTCAAATATTAAAATTTAATTTTTTATTTAATAAAAATTATTTTAAAAATTTTTATTAAAAATAAATATAATTCCATCTAAAAATATATATATTATAAAAAAAATTTAAATACAGTATAATAAAATTATTTTAAAAAATTTTTTATAGAAATTATATAGATAAAATAATAAAATTTTTATTAATTATTTAATATTTTTATAATAATAAAATTAAAATTTTCTTTACATAAATAAAAAATAATAATTTTAATTTCAAATAAATTTATTCTAAAAAAATAAATATATTAATCAAAAAATTTAAATTTTTTATAAAATACTCTTTAAAAAATTATATAAATTTTTTAATGTTTCTTATTATAAATAAATAAAAAAAAATTAATTATATATTATATTAATAAACATATTATTTATATTTTTTAAACAAAAAATAAAAATAAAAAAAAAAAGAAAAAATAAAAATAAAAATAATAATACATTTATATTACTATACAATTATTTTCTTTAAAAAATAAAATTATATATTTTTTAATAAATCATATTATATAATTAAATCATATTTCATTTTCAATAAATATATGAGAACATTCTATGAAAATTTTTTCAGGAGCAGAAATTCTTATAAAATCATTAATTGATGAAAAAGTAAAATATATTTTTGGATATCCAGGAGGAGCAATTTTAGAAATATATGATGCTTTAAATAAAATAAAAAAAATAAAACATATTCTAGTCAGACATGAACAAGCAGCTACACATATGGCAGATGGATATGCAAGATCTACAGGAAAATCTGGAGTTGTTTTAGTTACTTCAGGTCCTGGTGCTACTAACGCAATAACAGGAATTGCTACTGCTTATATGGATTCAATACCAATGATTATTATTTCAGGACAAGTTGATTCAAATTTAATTGGATATGATTCTTTTCAAGAATGTGACATGATAGGAATTTCAAGACCTATAGTTAAACATAGTTTTTTAATAAAAAAAACAACAGAAATACCATATATTATAAAAAAATCTTTTTTTATTGCTTGTACAGGACGTCCTGGACCTGTTGTAATAGATATACCAAAAAACATTTTATCAAAAAAAAAAAGACCTTATTTATTTCCTAATTATGTTAATATTCGTTCCTATAAACAAAAATTTCAAATTAAAAAAAATATCATTAAAAAAGTGTTACAAAAAATAATAAAATCAAAAAAACCAGTAATATATATTGGTGGAGGAATAATAAATTCAAATAGTTCCAAAGAATTAAAATATTTCGTAAAACAATTAAACATTCCAGTAACGAACTCTCTTATGGCTTTAGGTGGTTTTCCAGGAACAAATAAAAATAATCTTGGGATGTTAGGTATGCATGGAACATATTCTGCTAACATGAGCATGCATTACTCTGATTTAATTCTAGCATTAGGTGTTAGATTTGATGATCGAACAACAAATAATGTAAAAAAATATTGCCCATATGCAACTATTATTCATATTGACATAGATCCAACATCTATTTCAAAAACAATTAAAAAAACACATTTAGGAATTATAGGAAATCTTAAAGAAATACTTAAAAAAATGAATTTTTTATTAAAAAATAATAAAAAGAAATACAAAAAAAAATTTAAATCATGGTGGAAAAAAATAAAAAAATGGAAGAAAATAAAAATTCATAAATATAAAAAAAATACATCATATATTAAACCACAAAAAGTTATTCAAACTATTTTTAAACTAACTAAAGGAAAATTTTACATTACTTCTGATGTAGGACAACATCAAATGTTTACAGCTTTATATTATTTATTTGATAAACCGAGAAGATGGATTAACTCTGGAGGATTAGGAACAATGGGATTTGGTTTTCCAGCAGCTCTAGGAGTAAAATTAGCCTATCCAAAAAAAAATGTAATTTGTATTACAGGAGACGGAAGTATTCAAATGAATATACAAGAACTTTCTACTGCTATGCAATATAAATTACCAATTTTAATATTAAACTTAAATAATAGTTCTTTAGGAATGGTAAAACAATGGCAAGATATAATTTATTCTGGAAGACATTCTCAATCATATATGAAATCTCTGCCAAATTTTATAAAATTAGTCGAATCCTATGGACATGTTGGAATATCTATATCTAATAAAAAAGAATTAAAAAAAAATTTAAAAAAATCTCTAATATATCTTTCTCAAAAAAAATTAGTATTCGTAGATATTAAAATAGATCAATCTGAACATGTATATCCAATGCAAATTAAAGGTGGATCTATGAAAGATATGATTTTTGAAAAAAAAAAAAGTGATAACAAATGATTAAAACAATATTATTAATTCTCGTAGAAAATAAATCAGACGTTCTTGCTAGAATAATAAATTTATTTTCAAAAACTGGATACATAATTAAAAATATCACAATATCAAAAACAATAAAAGATAAAACTCTCTCTTATATAAATATTAAAACAATTGGAAACAAAATTTTTTTTTCTCAAATTCAAAAACAACTATATAAATTAATTGATGTTTTAAAAGTTCAAAAAATAAATAAAAAAACACATATCCAAAGAGAAATTTTATTAATTAAATTTAAATTAAAAAATAAATGTAAAAAAAAAATAATAAAAACAATTAAATTCTTTCAAAGAAATATTATTTCTATTTATAAAAAAAAATATATAATAAAAATATCGAAAAAAAAAAAGGAAATAAAAGAAATAATAAAAAAAATAGAAAAAATTGGAACAATAATAGAAATATCTAGATCAGGAATTATTAGTATTTCTAGAATAAAAAAAATAAAATCAAATTAATCTTAAAAAATATGCATACTCCTGTATTACTTAAAAAATCTATTCAATTTTTAAAAATAAAAAAAAATGGAACCTATATTGATGCAACTTTTGGATGTGGAGGTCATAGTAAAAAAATTTTAAAAAAATTAGGATCTCAAGGAAAATTATATGTAATTGATAAAGATCCAGAATCTATAAAAATAGCAAAAAAAATTAAAGATTCTAGAATAAGAATTATTCAAGGATCCTTTTCAAAAATATATAAATATTGTAAAAAATATAAAATTTTAAGAAAAATTAATGGAATAATTTTAGATTTAGGAATTTCATCTTTACAACTTAATAACTATAAAAGAGGGTTTTCTTTTAAAAAAGATGGACCTTTAGATATGAGAATGAATCAAAAGAAAGGAATACCAGCATCAAAATGGATAATGAATGCAACAGAAAAAAAAATATCTGAAGTTTTAAAAAAATATGGAGAAGAAAGATATTCTAAAAAAATTGCATTTAATATTACAAAATATAAAAAAAATAAAAAAATAAAAAGAACACAACAATTATCTAAAATTATAAAAAAATCTCTCCCATATCAAAAAAAACATCCTTCTAGAAGAAGTTTTCAAGCAATTAGAATTTATTTAAATAATGAATTATATGAATTAAAAAAATTTTTAAAAAATATATTAAAAATATTAAAACCTAAAGGAAGATTGTGTATAATCAGTTTTCATTCATTAGAAGATCGAATAATAAAAAATTTTATGTTCAAAAATAGTAGAAAAATACCAAATTTTCCAAGTTCTATTCCATTTACTGAAAAAGAACTTATCAAATTAAATAAAAAAAAATGTAAATTAAAAATATATAAAAAAATATTTCCTAAAAAAAAAGAAATTTTAAATAACTTAAGATCAAGAAGTGCTATTTTAAGAATAGCAGAATTTAAAAAATATAAATAAAAAAAATATTGATTTTAAAAAAAATATATAAAAACAAAAAAATATTTTCATTTATATTTTAAAATAAATTTTTATAAAAATTTTTTATTTTTCTAAAAAAAAAAGAAATAAGAATAATAATTTTAAAAATAATTTTTATTAATAAAGAGTTAAATAATGATAAAATTAAAAAATAAAAAAATCGTAGTAGGATTAGATATTGGTACTACGAAAATCGCTTCTTTAGTAGGAGAAATTTTACCAAACAAAGAAATAAATATTATTGGATTGGGAAATTCTTATTCTAAAGGAATTAATAAAGGAGATATAAATAATTTAGAATCAATTATTAAATGTATAAAAAAATCTATTAATCAAGCAGAAATAATGTCAAAACATAAAATATATTCTATAAATTTATCTTTTTCTAATAAATATATTAATTATGTTAATGAAGTTGGAATGGTTAAAATAAAAAAAAATGAAGTAGAAATAAACGATATAAAAAAAGTATTAAAAACTGCTAAATCTATTCGAATAAGAGATAAATATCATATTTTACATGTAATTCCACAAGAATATACTATCGATGAACAAAAAGGAATAAAAAATCCTTTAGGTTTATCCGGAATTCGAATGCAATCAAAAGTACATTTAATAACATCTAATTATAACATAGAAAAAAATATTGTGAAAGCCGTAGAACAATGCAAACTAAAAATAGATAAAATAATTTTTTCAGGATTAGCATCTAGCAAAGCAGTTTTAACAAAAGAAGAAAAAAAACTAGGTGTATGCATGATTGATATAGGAGGAGGAACAATGGATATTTTAATATACATTGATGGATCTTTACAACATAGCCAAGTTATTCCGTATGCAGGAGATATTATTACTCAAGATATATCTTATGCATTTTCTTCTAAAATATCAGATGCAGAAAAAATAAAAATAAAATATGGATGTGCATCAGGATTTCTACAAGAAAATTTAAACAATATAAAAATTACAAAATCTCAAAATAATGAATCACAAGTTTTAAATCACGAAAAACTAACAGAAGTAATTGAATTAAGATGTATAGAATTATTAGAATTAGTAAATAAAAATATTTTAAAACTGCAAAAAAAATTTCAAAGAAAAGGATATAAATATAATTTAAATAGTGGAATTGTATTAACAGGAGGAGTTTCTAATACTAAATTCTTTACTGATTGTGCTGAAAGAATTTTTCAACTTCCTGTAAGAATAGGATGTTCAAAAAATATTACTGGACTAATAAATCATGTAAAAATGCCTGAATACTCAACTGTTGTTGGATTACTCCATTATAATAAAAAAAAAAAAAAAAAAATTAATTTTTTAAAAAAAAATACTTGGTTATATAAACTTTATAGTTGGTTTAACTCATAAAAAATATTAAAAAAAAATATTTTAAAAAATTTATAAAAAAAATAAATTATAATATTGGAGACTTGCAAAATGTTTGAATCAGTAGAAGTAGGAAGCGATGCTGTTATTAAAGTTATTGGAGTAGGAGGAGGTGGAGGAAATGCTGTTGAATATATGGTAAAAGAAAAAATTGAAGGAGTAGAATTTTTTGCAATAAATACAGATGCTCAAGCTTTAAGAAAAATTGAAGTAAGTCAAATAATTCAAATTGGAACAAATATTACAAAAGGATTAGGAGCAGGAGCAAATCCAGAAATTGGAAAAACCTCAGCAGAAGAAGATAAAGAAATTATTAAAACAGCTCTTGAAGGAGCAGATATGATTTTTATTGCTGCAGGTATGGGAGGAGGAACAGGAACTGGAGCAGCTCCAGTTATTGCAGAAGTTGCAAAATCATTAGGAATATTAACTGTTGCAGTTGTTACAAAGCCATTTCATTTTGAAGGAAAAAAAAGAATGTTATGTGCTGATCAAGGAATTATAGAATTATCTAAATATGTAGATTCATTAATAATTATTCCAAATGATAAATTATTAAAAGTTTTAAACAGAGGAATTTCTTTACTTGATGCATTTAGTGCTGCAAACAACGTTTTAAAAGGAGCTGTACAAGGAATAGCAGAACTAATAACTAGACCTGGTTTAATGAATGTAGATTTTGCAGATGTTAGAACAGTTATGTCAGAAATGGGATATTCTATGATGGGAACAGGAATTTCTTCTGGAGAAAATAGATCTGAAGAAGCTGCTGAAATAGCAATTTCCAGTCCTTTATTAGAAGATGTTGATTTATCAGGAGCACAAGGAGTATTAGTAAATATTACTGCTGGACTTAATTTAAGATTAGATGAGTTTGAAATGGTTGGAAATACTATTAGAGAATTTTCATCTGATAATGCTACAGTAGTTATAGGAACATCTTTAGATCCAGAAATGAATGATGAATTAAGAGTAACAGTAGTAGCAACAGGTATTGGTTTAGAAAGACAATTAGAAACTACTACTAAAAACAATAAAAATAATTCAAAAAATGATATATTAAACGATTATAGATATAAAAAATTAAATAAATTAAATGCTTCTAAACACATTCAAAATCAAAACAAAACAAATAATGAAAAAAAATATTCGCATAAAAATAAATCATATTTAGATATTCCAACATTTTTAAGAAAAAAATAAAAGAAATCTTACAATAAAATTTATTATTAAAAAAAATATTAAAAAAAAATAAAAAGTTTATAAATAAAGAGAAAAAATGAATGAAAAAATTATTTAAAAAAAAAATTAAATTAACTCATTCCGCTTCTTCTTATATAAAAAATTTAATTAAAAATGAAAAAAATAAAAATACAAAATTTAGAATATATATAACAGGAGGAGGATGTAGCGGATTTGAATACAGATTTAAATTAGAAAAAAAATATAATTTAAACGATATTATTTTTGTAAAATCAAATGTTCCAATAATTATTGATCCTATTAGTATGCAATATCTAATAGGTGGAAAAATTGATTATGTTGAAAATTTAAATGGTTCAAAATTTGTAATAAATAATCCTAATGCAAAATCAACTTGTAGTTGTGGAACATCTTTTAATATATAAAAAAAATAGGAAAAAATTTTTAAAAATATAATTAAAAATGTTATTTTAAAAAAGAAAAATATTGATAATTTTTTAATAAAAATATTTTTTAAAAAATTATTTTATAAAATTTAAAAAAAATAAAAAATATTTTAAAATAAAAATTATATATTTATTTAAAAAAAATAAATATATTTAGTTGTTAATATAAATATCTAGAAAATAAAAATAAAAAATTCAGGAGAAAAATTTATTTAAAAAAAAATAAACAATAATTTATAATATATTTAATTACAATAATTCTATTAATCAAATAAAAAATTAATAAGAAAATTTTTAATAAATAATAAAATTTTAAGAATAATTATTTTTATAAAAAAATAATTAAAATTTTTTAATAAATTATATTAAATTATAAAAATATTAATATAAAAATTTTAAAAATAATATAATTATATAAAATTTAATTTAATAAAATAAAAATTCCATATTTTAAAAATTTTATTTTTAAAATATATAATTTATTATTTATAATATTATAAATAATTTTAAATCAATAAAAATATTTTAATTTATTTTATAAATCAATAAATTTTCATAAAATAATATTAAAATATAAAAAAATTATTAAAAAATAAATAAATAATTATTTTTTTTTTAAATTAAAAATTTTGATGTTATGTAAAAAATTTATATCATTCATAACATCAAAAAAAAAAGAAAAAAACAAAGAAAAAAAAAAAAAAAAAAAAGAACTAGAATTAATTAAATATTTAATAAATCAGTCATAGTTCCCTCGATCATTTTTGATGAAGATTGAATTGATTCATACAAAGTTGGATGAGCATGCATAGTTAAAGAAATATCTGAAAGATCACAACCCATTTCTATAGCTAAAGTTAATTCTCCTAATAGTTCTCCTGCAGTTCTTCCAACAATTGCTCCTCCAACAATTTTATTAGTTAATTTATCAAAAATTAACTTTGTTATTCCCTCAGAAGAATTTGAAACACACGCTCTCCCTGAAGCGACCCATGGAAATGTCGAACTTTTATATTGTATTTTATTTTTTATTAAATCTTTTTCAGTTAATCCAACCCATGCAATTTCAGGATCAGAATAACAAATATTTGGAATTATTTTTGTATCAAAATAATGATTTTTTCCAGAAATTACTTCTGCAGCAATATGACCCTGATAAATTCCTCTATGAGCTAACATTGGATTACCTGAAACATCTCCAATAGAATAAATTCCAGAAACATTAGTACGACATTGATCATCAATAATAATAAATTTTTTATTATCTAAATCTACTCCTACATTATTTAAATTTAAATCATGAATATTAGGAAATCTTCCTATTGAAACAAGAATCACATCATAATCTATTTTTTTTATAAAATCATTAGTTTTAATTTGAACTGTAATATAATTCTTATTTAATTTAATATTTTCTACACAAGAATTTAACATTAAATTAAATTTATCTTTAATTGATTTAATAAAAAAAGAACTAACATCTAGATCAGCAGAAGGAAGTATAGAATCTGAATTTTCAATAATATCTACTTTAGAACCTAAAGAACTATAAATAGTTGCCATTTCTAAACCAATTATTCCTGCACCAATAATTAACATTTTATTAGGTATAAAAGGTAAATTTACAGCATCCGAAGAATACCAAATACGTTTATCATGAGAATTTATATGAGGTAATTTTATAGAACTAGATCCAGTAGCAATAATTACATTTTTAAAATTAATTTCTAAATTTTTATTTTTACTTTTAACAAAAATTTTATTTTTATTAATAAAAGATGCAAGTCCTTTTAAAATTTTAATATTTCTTTTTTTAGATAAAATATTTAAACTATTATTCATTTTTTGAATTAAATTATTCTTCCAAGATTGAATTTTTTTAAAATTAAATTCCGGTTTATTAGTAACAACTTGTAATTTTAAAAATTCTCTATATTCTTGTAAAACTTTTGAAAAATGTAATAAAGCTTTTGAAGGAATACAACCAACATTTAAACAAACTCCTCCTAAAACAGAATATTTTTCAACTATTATAGTTTTGACTCCTAAATCAGAAGCACGAAAAGCCGCAGAATATCCTGCTGGACCGCCACCTATTACAACTAAATCTGTATTAATTATATTATTCATTTTTCTTTCCAAAAGTTAAAATTATTGATGTAATATTTTATAAAAAATATTTTTTTATTAAAATAATAATCTATGAAATTTAATTAAATTTTTATTTAAATTTTTTATAAAAATGGCTCCATCAACACCATTAATTACTCTATGATCATAAGATAAAGAAATTGGTAACAATAAACGAGGAATAAAACAATCATTCTTCCATACCGGTTCAAGATTTGCTCTAGATACTCCTAATATAGCTACTTCTGGAGAATTTATAATAGGTGTAAACTCTCCTACATCAAAATTACCTAAATTAGATATAGTAAAACTTCCTTTACTCATTTCATTTAATTTTAATTTATTATCTCTAGATCTTATAGACAAATTAACCAATTCTTCAGAAATATTTTTTAAAGATTTTTTATCTACATTTTTTAAAACTGGAACAACTACACCATCTTTTGTATTAACAGCAATTCCAACATTAATTTCTTTTTTAATAATTATTCTATCTTTTTTACAATGTAAATAACTATTAAATTTTTTAAATTTTTTTAAACTAATAGAAATTGCTTTGATAATAAAAGTCAATAAAGTAAATTTAATATTTAAGCTTTTACACTCACTATTAATTTTATTTCTAAAATTTTCTAATTTAGTAATATCAATTTTTTTAAATTGAGTAACATGAGGAATTTCATTCCAATTTCTAGAAAAAACATTACTTGCAATTCTTTGAATTTTACTTAAAAAAACTACATTTTTTGAAGTTTTATCTTTTTCTAATTTAGTATCTTTTAATTTTTCTGTAAAATTTGTATTATTTTTTATAAATAGATCTGATTCTTTATTAGATAATTTTATATAATCTAATACATCTTCCTTTAAAATTCTATTTTTTCTTCCAGTTCCTTTAATTTTGTTAATTGATATTTTTAACTTTCTACATAATCTTTTTATAGAAGGAGAAGAATGAACTAAAACAGAATTTTCTTTATTTAAAATATTATTTTTACTCTCTGAAGAAATAAAAATTTTATTATCTTCTGAACTAGAATTTTTAGAAAAATTTTTATCTATATTATTTTTTGCATTTAATTCACTAGAATTTATAGACATAATAGAAGAATTTATATTAATAGTATCTCCTACTTTCACATAAATATCTTGTACTATACCTTCATACGGAGATGGAATTTCAATTGATGCTTTTTGACCTTCTACAATAATTAATCCTTGATCTAAATTTATTTGATCCATAGGTTTTACTAAAATTTCTATAACCTCTGCTTCATCTATTCCAATATCAGGAACTTTAATTATCATACTCATAAATTATAATACACTCCTATAACAAACGCGGATTAGTTTTATTTTTTTTTATATTAAATTTTTTTATAGCATCTAAAACAAATTGAATATTTATTTTTCCGCATTTAACTAATTCTTCTAAAGCTGCTATAACAATATAATTTTCATCGATTTCAAAATAACTACGAAGATTTTTTCGACTATCTGAACGACCATAACCATCAGTTCCTAAAACTTTATAAGTGGAAGGAACATATTTTCTAATTTGTTCAGCATATAATTTTATATAATCTGTTGAAGCAACGGTAGGATTTTTATTCATAATTGAAGAAACATATGAAATTTTAGGTTTTTTATTAGGATTTAAAAAATTCCAACGATCACAATCTTGACCTTCTCTCGCTAATTCAGTAAAAGAAGTAACACTATAAACATCTGAACCAATATTATATTTTCTAAATAAAATCAATGCAGCTTTTCTTATAATTCTTAAAATTGATCCAGATCCTAATAACTGAACTGAAAAAATTTTTCCATAAAAACTTTCTAATTTGTACATACCTTTACAAATTCCTTTTTTTATTCCTGAAGTTATTCCAGGCATATAATAATTTTCATTTGTCGTAGTAATATAATAATAAATATTTTCTTGTTTTTTTCCATACATTCTATCTATACCATTTTGAATTATTACTGCTAATTCATAAGAATATGCTGGATCGTAAGAAATACAATTAGGAATTGTTAAAGAATAAATATGACTATGACCATCTTCATGTTGTAATCCCTCACCATTTAAAGTTGTTCTTCCAGATGTACCTCCTATTAAAAAACCACGCGCTTGTTGATCTCCAGCAGCCCAACATAAATCCCCAATCCTTTGAAAACCAAACATAGAATAATAAATATAAAATGGTATCATTGGAAAATTATTTGTACTATATGAAGTTGCAGCAGCTAACCAAGATGCAGCAGCCCCTAATTCATTAATTCCTTCTTGTAATATCTGACCATTTTTTTCTTCTTTATAATAAGATAATAAATCTTTATCTTGAGGTACATATTTTTGTCCATTTAAATTATATATTCCAATTTTTCTAAATAACCCTTCCATTCCAAAAGTTCTAGCTTCATCTGCAACAATTGGAACTATTCTATTACAAATTTTTTTATTATTTAATAAAATATATAAAATTCTAACAAAAGCAATTGTAGTAGAAATTTTTCTTTTTTGTTCAATTAAAACAGACTGAAAATCTTCTAAATTTGGAATTGAAAATTTTTCAGAGAAATTACGAATTCGTTCTGGAACATATCCACCTAATTTTTTTCTTTGATTATGAAGATAATTATATTCTTTAGAAGATTTTTTGAAAGATATATAAGGAAGTTTTTTTAAATCTTTATCTAAAATAGGTATTTTTAAATTATCTTTGATATTTTTTATATCTTCTAAACTAATTTTTTTAACTTGATGAGCAATATTATTACCAGCAATATTTTGTCCCATTCCATATCCTTTAATTGTATGAAAAAATATTACTACTGGTTTTTTTTT
This sequence comes from Buchnera aphidicola (Periphyllus acericola), assembly GCF_964019855.1. GTDB lineage: Bacteria > Pseudomonadota > Gammaproteobacteria > Enterobacterales > Enterobacteriaceae > Buchnera_J > Buchnera_J aphidicola_BC. The sequence continues at coordinate 437,595 of NZ_OZ026466.1, read as the reverse complement.
AATACTCTTTGCTTTTCTTAATGCAGAATAAATTTTTTTGTAATCATGACCTCCTCTATTTAAATTCCAAATCTCATCATCAGTCATATTTTTAACTAAATCTAAAGTTTCCTTATATTTTCCAAAAAAATTTTTTCTAATATAAGCTCCATTTTTCGATTTAAAAGTTTGATAATCTCCATCAACTGTTTCATTCATTAATTGAATTAATTTTCCACTGTTATCTTTTTTTAATAATTCATCCCATTTACTTCCCCAAATAACTTTAATTATTTCCCATCCAGAACCTAGAAATAAGCTTTCTAATTCATTAATTATTTTTCCATTACCTATAACAGGACCATCTAATCTTTGTAAATTACAATTAATTATAAAAATTAAATTATCTAATTTTTCACGCGCTGCAATATTAATTGCTCCTTTTGATTCAGGCTCATCCATTTCTCCATCACCTAAAAATACATAAACTGTTCTATTTTTAGTATTTTGTAAATTTCTATTGTGTAAATATTTTAAAAATTTTGCTTGATAAATCGAACAAATTGATCCAAGACCCATAGAAACTGTAGGAAATTGCCAAAAATTAGGCATTAATTTTGGATGAGGATAAGAAGATAAACCATCTCCATTAACTTCTTGTCTAAAATTATCTATTTTATTCTTAGAAATTCTTCCTTCTAAAAAAGCTCTAGAATAAATTCCAGGAGAAATATGCCCTTGAAAATAAACTAAATCTCCTAAATTTAAATCATTATTTGCTAAAAAAAAATGATTAAAACATACTTCATAAATTATAGAAGAAGACTGGAAAGATGATAAATGTCCTCCTAATTCCAATTCTTTTTTAGATGCTTTTAATACCATCATAATTGCATTCCAACGTACTGCAGAACAAATTTTTTTTTCTAATTTTAAATTACCCGGATAATTCTCTTCATTTTCTAATGGTATTGTATTTATATAATTAGAAAAATATTCTTTATTATTTAAAATATTTAATTCTTTATATTCTTTTAATATTTTATTAATTAAAAAATTTCCTCTTTTACTTCCATCTCTTTTTATTACAGAATTTATTGAATCTAACCAATCTTGTGTTTCTATAGGATCTATATCAATGTCTTTATAATCATCTTTAGACATAGAGTACTCCTTATTTTTTTATTTTAAAAAAATAAACTATTATTAAAAAAATTTTAAATCTATATTTCTAAATAAATTATATTTTTCTTAAAAATCAAGAAACATATAATTTTTATTTTATCAAAAAATACATTATCTTTATATTATTTAAAAAAATTAGTTTAATGTCTTATAAAAAATTTAAAAAAAATAATAAATTTTTTATATAAAAAAATATTAAAAATTCATTTAAAAAAAAAAAACAATTTTAAAAATATAAATTTTATAAAATTTTTTATTATCTTAAAAAAAAATAAAAGTTTAAATAAAATATTTTAAAATTTTTTCTATAAAATTTTTTTTTAAAATTTTTAAATATATAAAAAATATTTTAAAAAATTTATATTTTTTAAAAATATAATATATAATTAAAAATATAAAATATATAAATAAATTATATAAAATCAAAAATAATATTTTTTTTTAAAATATAAAATTTATAAAATTTTATGTTATATATAAAATTTTTTACTTTAAAGAACCATGACAATGTTTATATTTTTTTCCAGAATTGCATGAACATAATGAATTTCTAGAAAAAGAAAAATTTTTATCGTTTAAATTATAAGAATAATCAAGATTAAAATTCGTATTTTTTTTTAAAAATCTTCTTGCTTTTTTAAAATATTTAGGATTAATAGAAAATTTGTAGTCTACTTCTTTACTTCCGTACGGATCAAAATTAGAAAAACTTATACGACTTAATTGTAAAATAACTTCATATTTTAAAGACTCTAACATATTTGAAAAAATAATAAAAGATTCTCTTTTATACTCTAATTTAGGATCTTTTTGAGCATATCCTCTTAAATGTATTCCTTGTCTTAAATATTCCATTTCAGATAAATGTTCTTGCCAAAAAAAATCTAATTTTTTTAACATAATTGATTTTTCTATATTTCGCATATTTTTAGAACCAATTAAATGCTCTTTAATAAAATAATTTATTTTAAATTTTTTTAATATTTGATCTAATATAAAAGATTTAATTTTATTATTTTCAATTTTAGAAAAATTTAAAAATTGTATATTCATTTTAAATTTTTTTAATAAATATTTTTCTAATTGTATTAAACTTTTTTTGATTTTATTTAAATCACGTATATCTAAAAATTTATTAATCACTAATAAAAAAACATCTTTTGTAATAATTTTTATTGTTTTACTAATCTCATTTTTATTAATTAAAATATTTCTTTGTTTATAAACAACTTTTCTTTGTTCATCAATAATATTATCATATTCTAAAAGTTGTTTACGAATATCAAAATTCATATTTTCTACTTTTTTTTGAGCATTAGAAATAGCTATATTTACTAAAGAATTTTCAATAGAATCTCCATATTTCATTCCAAATTTTCTCATTATTGTAATCAATTTTTTTGAAGCAAAAATTCTCATTAAAGAATCTTCCATTGATACATAAAATCTAGAAGAACCAACATCTCCTTGACGACCTGATCTACCTCTTAATTGATTATCTATTCTTCTTGATTCATGCCTTTCCGTTCCAATTACATGTAATCCTCCAACTGATAAAACTAATCTATGATCTTTCTTCCATTTTTTATTCTCAAAAAAAAATTTTTCTTTAAAAATTTTTTTTGAATTATTTTTTTTTTTAAATTGATCGTCGAAATTTCCTCCTAAAATAATATCTGTTCCTCTACCAGCCATATTTGTTGCAATTGTAACAGCTCCTAACTTACCAGCTTGAGAAATAATTTCTGCTTCTTTTTTATCAAACTTTGCATTCAGAACATTATGTTTAATTTTTAATTTTGATAAAAAATTTGAAATAATTTCAGATTTTTCAATTGAAACTGTACCAACTAAAACTGGTTGTTTTCTTAAATAACACCTTTTAATATCTTTGATAATTGCTTCAATTTTTTCTTTTTCAGTTAAATAAACTAAATCTGAATAATCTTTTCTAATCATAGGTTTATTTGTTGGTATTACAATAGTATCTAAATTATAAATAGTTCTAAATTCATAAGATTCAGTATACGCAGTTCCAGTCATTCCTGATAATTTTTTATACAGCCTAAAGTAATTTTGAAACGTAATTGATGCTAACGTTTTATTTTCATTTTTTATTAATAAATTTTCTTTTGCTTCAATCGCTTGATGTAGACCGTCAGACCAACGTCTACCTTGCATAACCCTTCCAGTATGCTCATCTACTATAACAATTTCTTTATTTTTTACTAAATAATCAACATCTTTTATAAATAATCTATGAGCTTTTAATGCTGACGTAATATAATGTAATAACTTAATATTTTTTGAAGAATATAAAGATTCTTTCTGATCCATAATGTTTCTTTCTACTAATATTTTTTCTATTTTTATTAATCCTCTCTCTGTTAAATATACTTGTTTAGACTTTTCATCCAGAAAAAAATCTCCAGATCCTATAAAATCTTCTGTATCTTCTGAATTTTGTTGAATCAAATTTTTAATAATTTTATTAATATGAATATATAACTTAGAATAATCATCTTCTTCTCCAGAAATAATTAAAGGAGTTCGAGATTCATCAATCAAGATTGAATCTACTTCATCAATTAAAGCATAATTTAATTCTCTCTGAACTTGATTTTTTTTTGATAAAACCATATTGTCTCTTAAATAATCAAAACCAAATTCATTATTTGTTCCATAAGTAATATCTGAATTATAAGCTTTTTTCTTAGAAGAAATTGATAAATCTGGTAAATTTAATCCTATAGTTAATCCTAAAAATTCAAACAAAAATTTATTTTTTTTTGAATCTCTTTTAGATAAATAATCATTCATAGTTATAATATGTACTCCTTTACCTGATAAAGCATTTAAATATGCAGGTAAAGTAGAAGTTAATGTTTTACCTTCACCAGTTTTCATTTCTGCTACACATTGATTATTTAAAACAATTCCTCCTAATATTTGAGAATCAAAATGACGTAATCCAAAAATTCTTTTGCTAGATTCTCGAACAGTAGCATATGCTTCAACTAATAAATTATCTAAAGATTCTTTATTTTGAAGTCGTTTTTTAAAAATTTTTGTTTGTTTTTTTAATTTTTCGTCAGTAAAATTTTTATAAATTTTTTCTAAATTGTTAATTTTTTCTACCATTAAATTTAATTTCATCAAAATTCTATCATTTCTATTACTAAAAATTTTTTTAAAAAAATTAAAAAACATATTTCTTCTCTTTTATTAAAATGTTAAATAAAAATACTAAAAATTATTATTATTAATTTATAAAATTAATTAAATATATAAAAATAAATATATTAATTTATATCCTTTAAAAATAATAAATATATATTAATTTTAAAAAATTTATAAAAAATATTAAAAAATAGAAAAAATTGTATTCTATATAAATAAATCTATTTTATTAAATATAACTAAAAAATTTAAAATTTTAATTATTAAAAATATAAAAAATGTTTAACTTAAAAACAAAAAATATAATATTTTATTTTTTATAATGAATATTTATATAAATAAAAAAATTAAAAATAATTTAAATTTCTATTAAATATTTTAAAACGCTTTGGATATTCTACAGATAATAAATACAAACCATTTGCTAAAGCTGTAGGTCCAGAAAAAATTCTATTTTTCAAATGCAAAACCTTTAAAAGCCATAGTTCATTTTTTTTATTTCTACCTATTTCAATTAAACACCCAACAATATTTCTAACCATTTTATATAAAAAAGAATTTGCAGTAATATCAATTATTATAAAAAAATCATTTCTTTTATATACTTTAATCTTAAAAATATTTCTCCAAGAACTATAAGATTGACATTTAGATGCTCTAAAAGAAGAAAAATCATTTTCTCCTAATAAAAATTTACTTGCACGATTCATCTTTTTTACATTTAAATTAAAAAAAATATTATTTACTCTATTTCTTAACAAAGATGATCTTATAAAATTATTATATATAATATAACGATAACTTCTTGAAATCGCAGAATATCGAGCATGAAAATCTTGTAAAACATTTTTAATCCATTTTATAGAAATATCTTTAGGTAATAAACTATTTACACCAATTAACCATGTAAAATCTTTTCTATAAGTATAAGTTTCAAAATGTATTACTTGATTATATGCATGTACTCCAGAATCGGTTCTTCCTGCACATATTACTGAAATTTTATGATTTGCTATTTTAGATATTGCAGATTCTAACTTTTCTTTAATAGAATAACCTTTAATTTGACTTTCCCATCCATAATATTTACTACCATCATATTCTACACCTAAAGCTAATTTAATCATATTTTTCAACCATTCTATTATAAATATTTTAATACTTTCTATTTAATATTATTTAAATTAAAAATTTTATATATTATAAATGAAAAAAAAAATACTATTAAAATAATTTGTTTTAAAAAAGAAATAAAAAATACAAAATACTCAAAAAAATATTTAATTTCATATTATGAACATCTCATGTATATTATAAAATCTATATACTGATATAGTTTTTTTTATTTTTTTTTATTTCTATAAAAAAAAAAAAAAAAAAAACTATGTTGAGGAAAAATATTATGTATAAAAGTAAAGATAAAAAAAAAACTTCTTTAAGCATTCTTTCTATTGCAGGCGTATGTTCATATATAAAAAAAAAAAATGAAAAATATATGAATGAAAATCAAACTTCACACTTCAAGAAAATTCTTGAAACATGGAAAAAACAATTAAATAAAAATAAAAAAGATTTATATTATATGTCAAAAAAGTCTGCTAATTTTCCTGATCCTATTGATCGAGCAGTTCAAGAAGAAGAATTTAGTTTAGAATTAAGAAAAAGAGATAGAGAAAATAAATTAATAAAAAAAATTAATATGACTTTAAAAAAAATTCAAAATAAAAATTTTGGATACTGTTCTACTTGTGGAGTAAAAATAGGTATTAAAAGATTAGAAGCAAGACCTACTGCTCATTTATGTATAGATTGTCAAACATTAGAAGAAATAAGAAATAAGCAAATGCTCGGATAAATTTTAAAAAAATAAGATAGTGAAAAAGATATAATTATCCACTTCACTATCGTTCATAAATTTTTAAAATATAAAAAATTGTAACGTTTTATATTTTTAATTGATTTAAAAATATTAACAAAATATATAAATATTTACTTAATAAAACAAATACTTTTACTGTAAATAAATCATATGATAATAATTTATAAAAAAAACCATAACATATCTAGAAAAAAAATTAGTAAAAACGCAATTAAAATTTTATTTAGATTACATAAATCAGGTTATCAAGCATATCTTGTAGGAGGTGGAGTTAGAGATCTTATTATAGGAAAAACACCAAAAGATTTTGACTTAGCTACTAATGCAACACCATTTGAAATACAAAAATTATTTAAAAACTGTAGACTTATTGGAAGAAGATTTCAAATAGCACATATAATGTTTAAAAAAGAAACAATTGAAGTATCTACTTTTAGAGGACATAATCATGATAAAAAAAATATAAATAAAATACATAAAAAAAAAACAAATTTAGGAATGCTTTTACGTGATAACATATTTGGACAAATAGAAGAAGATGCAGAAAGAAGAGATTTAACTATTAATACTTTATATTTTAATGTTATCGATTTAAGTATTCGAGATTATGTAGGAGGTATTAAAGATATAAAAAAAAAAATTATTAGATTAATTGGAGATCCTGAAACTAGATACAGAGAAGATCCTGTAAGAATGTTAAGAGTAATTAGATTTTCAGTACAATTAAGAATGAAAATAGAAAAAAATACAGCAAAAGCCATTCCAAAACTTGCAAAATTAATTTCTCATGTTCCTTCAGCAAGATTATATAATGAATTAAATAAATTATTACAAACAGGTTTTGGATATCAGGCATATAAAAAATTGAAAAAATTTTGTTTATTAAAAATTATTTTTTCATTTCCTTTATTACATTATAATAAAAATATTAATATTTTAATTAATTCTTTATTAATAAATGTTTTAAAAGAAAATGATAAAAGATATAAAAAAAAAAAAAAAATACATCCAGAATTTTTATGGTCAGCAATACTATGGTACCCATATTTTATAAATACTATAAAAATTAAAAATAATAAAAAAATAAACTATAAAGATGCTTCAAATATTTCTCTCAAATTAATCTTAAAAAAAGCTTCTTTTATATTATCAATTCCAAAACAAATAATTTATTCAATAAAAGAAATTTGGAAAGTAATAAATTTTATTACATATAATTCAAAAAATATTCCAAAAAAAATAAAAAAAAACAAAAAATTTTTTGAAGCATACAATATTTATATTATAAAAAAAAAAATTGAAAAAAATAAAATTTTTAAAAAAATAATATAATTTTCAAAATAAAAAAAAATTTATATAAAAATTTTTTATAAAATTAAAAAAATTTTAAAAAATAAAATAAAAAAAAAAAAAAAAAATAAAAAAAATTAATATATATAAATATATAAATGGAAATTAAAAAAACATAAATTTTCAACAATTACTGCTTATGATTTTAGTTTTTCAAAATTATTTTTCAGAATCAGGAACTCCAATTCTATTATTAGGTGATTCTCTTGGAGTGGTTATTCAAGGAAAAAAATCTACTTTAGAAGTAAAATTAAAAAAATATAAAATATCATACAAAAACCGTATAAAAGGATCTAAAAACAAATTTATTATTTCAGATTTATCATTTATGACATTTATGAATAAAAAAACAAACTCTAAAAAATGCATGTTCAATAATTTAATCTAGAGCAAATATGATTAAAATAGAAGGAAGATCATGGAAAAAAAAATAATAAAACATTTAGCTAAAAAATCTATTTTAAAATATTGTCATATTGGATTAAAACCTAAAAATATAAATAAAGAAAAAGAATATAAAATTCAAAGAAAATCAAAAATAGATTCAAAAAAATTTATTAAAAATCATTAATTTTAGAAAAATCAGGAACAAATATGATTCTTTTAGAATGTGTTCCAAATAATTTAGCAAAAAAAGTTACTAAAAAATCAAAAATACCAGTAATAGGAATTGGATCTAGTCCTTACACAGATGGACAAATATTAGTAATGCATGATATGTTAGGTATTATAAAAAAAAACATAAATTTGTAAAAATTTTTTTAAAAAAAAATATATCTTTAATATAAGCAACTAAAAATTATATTTAAAAAGTAGAACTTGAAAAATTTCCTTCTAAAAAACACAAATTTTTTTAAAAAAAATATGAAAATAATAAAAAAAATAAAAAAATTAATAAAAATAATAAAAAAAATAAAAAATAATAGTACATTAATTCCAACAATGGGAAATATACATAATGGACACCTTGAACTTATAAAACAATCAAATTTACTTTCAAAAATTACAATTGTAAGTATATTTATTAATAAACTTCAATTTAATTCATTAAAGGATTATTTAAATTATCCAAAAACAATAAAAAAAGATCTGAAAAAATTAAAAAAAAACAAAGTTAATATCGTATTTATTCCTAATCAAAAAGAAATGTTTCCAAACGGATTATATAAACATACTATAGTTTCTGTAAAAAAAACATCAACAATTTTAGAAAATATAAATAGACCAAAATATTTAAATGGAGTATCAACAATCATATGTAAATTATTTAATCTTATTAAACCAAAATATGCAATTTTCGGAGAAAAAGATTTTCAACAATTATATATAATAAAAACACTTGTTAAAGAACTAAACTATAATATAAAAATTATATCTATTCCAACAAAAAGAAATAAAAATGGATTAGCCATAAGTTCTAGAAATAATTTATTAAATTCAAAGAATAAAAATATCGCAAAATATATTTATAAATATCTTTTGCAATTTAAAAAAAAAATTATATTTCAAGATTATAAAAATATTAAAAAAATTAAAAAAAATATATTAAAAAAATTTATTAAAAAAAAAATAAATGTTGAATCTTTAAAAATTAGAGATTCAAAAAATTTAAAAAAAATTGGTAAAAAAAGTAAAAAAGCTATTATATTAATTAGTGTATTTATAGAAAAAATAAGATTAATTGATAACATTAAAGTAAATATAAAAAAAAAATAAAAATATAATTTATTTATATCTCATAAAAAATTAAATTATAAAAAAATAAATATAAAAATATATAAATAAATATTTCATTAAAAAAATTTAAATTTTTTAAAAATTTTTAAAAAAAATTTTAATATAAAAAAATCTATTAACTCCATGAGTTATAATATTAAAAAATATTAAAATAAAAATATTTATATAAAAATATTAAAATATTTTTTAAAAAATATCATTATTATTTTAAAATATTTTTTTATTTTTTATAAAAAATTTTTTAAAAAAAATAAATTTTTTAAAAAAAAAAATATAATTTAAAAAAAAAATTAAAATTAATTTAACAATATAAAGTTAACGTTCTTTTTTTTTTTATTTTTTTTATATAATATATATTAAATTTAGATATTTCAAAATATATCACAAATAAATTAAAAAATTTTTATTTAAATAAAAATAGGAGAATATTTAAAAATGATTAAAATCTTGAAATTTGGAGGAACATCATTAGCTGATGCAAAAAGAATATTATCAGTATCGGAAATAATTCAAGAAGAATCTAAAAAAAACCAAGTAGCAGTAGTTTTATCTGCACCTGCAAAAATAACTAACAATTTAGAAAAATTAATCAAATACGCTAAAAAAAAAAAAAAATATAAAAAAATTATTTTAAAAATAAAAAATAAATTTTTAAAAATAATAACAAAAATATCAAATAAAAATAAAAATATTTCTTTTAAAGATTTATATAAAATAATAAATAAAGAAATAAAATTTTTAAAAAAATATTCTAAAATAATATATCTTTTAAAAAAATGTCCAAAAAAAATTTTTTCACAAATAATTTCAAAAGGAGAAATATTATCAACATATATTATGATGCATATACTACATTCTAAAAAAAATAAGATTATTCTAATAAATCCAGTAAAAAAAATATTATCTAAAGGAAATATATTAGATTCATATGTAGATATTAATCAATCAATAAAAAAAATACAAAAAATAAAAATTTCAAATCAATCAATAATTTTAATGCCTGGATTTATTGCGGGAAATAAAAAAAAAGAACTAGTGTTATTAGGAAGAAACGGATCAGATTATTCAGCAGCAATACTTTCTGCTTGTTTACGAGCAGATATTTGTGAAATATGGACTGATGTAAATGGAGTACTTACATGTGATCCAAAAATAGTAGATCAAGCAAAAACATTAAAAAATATGACATATAAAAATATTATAGAACTCTCTAATTTAGGAGCAAAAGTACTTCATCCAAAATCAATTTATCCATTAAAAAAATTTAAAATTCCTTGTTATATAAAAAATACATTCAATAAAAATTTTTATGGAACAAAAATATATAAAAAAAATAAAATAAAAAAAAATAAGTATAATTTTAGTATAACATATATAGATAATATATACATGTGTTGCATTAAAATTAATAATAACCAAATAATACATAAAATACAAAAAAAATTATTAAATTCTATTAGAAAAAAATATATTTCTATAATATTGTTTTCAAATTCTATAAATTTCAATTATATAAATTTTTATATAGAAAAAAAACATTTCAAAAATACTAATAAAATTTTAAAAAAAATATATAAAAACTCTAAAAAAAATATAAAAAAAATAAAAATTATAAAAAAATTATCTATTATTTCTTTAGTTAAAAAAAATGTTATCAAAAAAAAAGATTTAATTCATAAAATAAATAAAATTTTTAAAAATTCTCAAATTCAAATAATTAACACAATTAAAAATACATCAAAAAATTCTATATCTTTTATTATAAAATCTAAAAATAAAAATTCAGGAATAAAACTAATACATAAAATAGTTTTAAATAAAAATAATCTAATTGAAATATTTTTATTAGGAATCGGAGGTATAGGAAAAACTTTATTAAAACAAATTATTCAAGAAAAAAAATCATTAAAAAAAAAAAATATTATTATTAAAATTTGTTTAATATCTAATTCAAATAAAATATTATTTAAAGAAAATGGAATTAATATAAAAAATTGGAAAGAAAAATTCAAAAAAATAAAAAATAAATTTCAAAATAAAGAAAAACTTATTCAAAAAATTAATCAAATAATTAAAAAAAAATGTTATGTAAACCCTATTATTATTGATTGTACATCTAGTAAAGAAATCTCTTATAAATATTTTAAATATATAAAAAATGGATTTCATTTAATTACAGCAAATAAAAAATTTAATACTGGAAGTATTAAAAATTATAAAAAAATACGTAATTTATCTTATAAACATAATAAAAAGTTTTTATACGAAACAAATGTTGGAGGTGGACTTCCAATTATACAAACTATAAAAAATTTAAAACAGACAGGTGATAAATTATTAAAATTTCAAGGAATACTTTCTGGATCATTATCTTTTATTTTCGGAAAATTAGATAAAGGAATTTTATTTTCAAAAGCTGTACAACAAGCTAAAGAAAAAGGACTAACTGAACCAGATCCAAGAGAAGATTTATCTGGATTAGATGTAGCAAGAAAATTGTTAATAATAGCAAGAGAAATGGGATATAATTTAGAGTTAAAAGACATTAAAATAAAAAAAATATTACCAAGATCATTCAAAAATAATATTAATGTAGAAAAATTTTTAAAAAAAATAAAAAAATTAGATCAATATTTTTCTAAAAAAATATCTCAATCAAAAAAAAATAAAAAAAGAATAAGATTTATTGGAACAATTAATAAAAATGGAAATTGTAAAGTTAAACTTTCTGAAATTGATAAAAAAAATCCTTTATACAAAATAAAAAATGGAGAAAATGCGTTTATATTTTATAGTAAATACTACCAACCAATACCATTAGTAATTAGAGGATACGGAGCTGGAAAACAAGTAACGGCTTCCGGAGTATTTTCTGATTTATTAAATTCTATTTTATAAAATTATTTTTGGAAAATAAATAAATGACAAAAATATATGCACCAGCATCTATTGGAAATTTAGGAGTAGGATTTGATATATTAGGAGCTGCAATAACACCAATAAATAATAAATTATTAGGAGATTGTGTTTCTATAAAACTATCAAAAAAATTTAAATTAACAAATATAGGAAAATTTTCTTCAGAACTTCCAAAACTATATAAAAATAATATAGCCTGGAAATCTTGGTCTATTTTTTCAAAAAAATTAAAAATTAAAAAAAATGTACATATTACTCTTGAAAAAAATTTACCAATTAGTTCAGGATTAGGATCCAGTGCATCATCTATAGTATCTACATTAACTGCATTAAATATTTTTTTTAAAAATCCTTTAAAAAAAAATAAACTTTTATATTTAATGGGAAAAATAGAAAAAGAAATTTCAGGAGGAAAACATTATGATAATGTTGCTCCATCTTATCTTGGAGGAGTAAGATTAATAATTGAAAATGAAAAAAAAATTTCTCAAAAAATTAAATATTTCAAAAATTGGTATTGGATAATAGCATGGCCAGGAATAAAACTTTCTACTATAATATCTAGATCAATACTTCCAAAAAAATATTCTAGAAAAATTTGTATTCAACATAGTAAATATATATCATGTTTTATTCATGCATCTTATACAAATCAAGAAAATCTTGCATCTTCTTCTATAAAAGATGTTTTAGCTGAACCTTATAGAAAAAAATTAATAAAAAATTTTTCTCAACATAAAAAAAGAGTACAAAAGTTAGGATCTATTGCATTTGGAATTTCTGGTTCTGGACCAACTATTTTTTCTATATGTAAAAATAAAAAAATAGCAAAAAAAATTAAAAAATATTTTCTAGAAAAATATATTCAAACAAAAAATGGATTTTCTCATATTTGCAAAATAGACTCTGTTGGATCAAGAAAAATAGGAAATAATTTTAATGAAATTATATAATCTTAAAAAAAAAAATGAAATAGTAAATTTTTCAAATGCAGTTAAACTAGGTTTAGGTGCTAAACAAGGATTATTTTTTCCAAAAAATCTACCAATATTTTCTAAAGAAACAATAAAAAATTTATTGAAAAAAAAATTTGTTCATCGAAGTCAAAAAATTTTATCTCTATTAATTGGATCAGAAATAAAAAAAAAAATTATATATTCTAGTGTAAAATCAGCATTTTCATTTTCAGAACCTAAAATTTCAAAAATTAAAAAAAATATTGCATGTTGTGAATTGTTTCATGGACCAACTCTTGCGTTTAAAGATTATGGAGCTAAATTTATGGCTCATATTTTATCATTCTTAAATAAAAAAAAAAAATTAATTACAATATTAACTGCAACTTCTGGAGATACAGGAGCAGCAGTAGCTCATGCATTTTATAAAATGAAAAACATTAAAGTAGTAATATTATATCCAAAAGGAAAAATTAGTACTATTCAAAAAAAACTATTTTGTACTTTAGGAAAAAATATTATAACTATAGCAATTGATGGAAGTTTTGATGATTGTCAAAAACTTGTCAAACAGTCATTTAATGATCAAGAAATAAAAAAATATACACAATTAAACTCAGCAAATTCTATTAATATAAGTAGATTACTTGCACAAATATGTTATTTTTTTGAAATCTTTCATTTAATTAAAAAAAAAAACATAGTATTATCTATACCATGTGGAAATTTTGGAAACTTAACAGCAGGACTATTAGCAAAATCTATGGGATTACCAATAAAAAAATTAATTTTATCTACTAATTCGAATGATACTATTCCAAGATTTTTAAAAGAAGGAATTTGGAATCCATACCCAACAATTTCTACAATTTCTAATGCAATGGATATTAGTAAACCAAATAACTGGACTAGAGTAGAAGAAATATTTAAAAGAAAAAAATGGAATATAAAAGAATTAGGATATGGTAGTGTAACAGAAAAAGAAACAATAAAAAATCTAAAAGAATTATTTAAAAAATACAAGTATATCTCAGAACCACATGCATCAATAGCATATACTATTTTAAAAAAAGAAATAAAAAAAGAAGAATATGGAATTTTTTTAGGAACGGCACATCCAATTAAATTTAAAAAAACCGTTGAAAGAAATTTAAAAATAAAACTAAAAAAATCAAAAATTATATCTAATTTATCTAATTTAAAAGAATTTTGTTATAATATAAAACCAGATTTTAAAAAATTAAAAAGAATACTGATTAAAAATTAAAAAATATAAGAGAGGAAAAAAATTCCTCTCTAAAAAATTTTTTAAATAATCAACAAAAAAATATCTTATAAATTAAATAAAAAATGTATAATATCTCCATCTTGAACTAAATAATTCTTTCCTTCTAATTTCAATTTTCCAGCTTTCTTAACAGAATTTTCATTTTTATAACGGATAAAATCTTTATAACGAATTACTTTTGCTCGTATAAATCCCTTTTTAAAATCACTATGTATAATTTTAGAAACATCTATACATTTTGAATTCTTTATAAAAGACCATGCTCGAATTTCTTTTTTTCCAACAGTAAAAAAAGTTTTTAATTTTAAAATTTTGTAAATAGAATGAATAATTTTAGATAAGTCAAATAATCTATTATCATATTTATTTGTCTCTTTTAAAGAGTTTGGGTTAATTGTTTTATAAATATCATTTTTTAAAAATTCTTTAACATTGTTCAAACAAACATTTTTTTTATTATCTATGTTAATGTTAATTAAATATAACATTGGTTTTAAAGTTAAAAAATTAAACTTTTTTATTAAAAACATTTCTTTTTGAGAAAAATTAATTTTTCTCAAAAATATAAAATTTTTTAAATTTAACAAACATTTATTTAATAAAGACTTTTCTTCATAAATTAAATTTTCATCTATATTTTTAGAATTATTTAAAATAATAATGCTTTTTTCACAAACATTAATATCTGAAAATATTAGTTCTGTATTAATTACATCAATATCATTAATAGGATTTACTTTATTCTGTACATGAATAATACTTTCATCTTTAAAACATCTAACAACATGTATTAAAGCATTAACTTTTTTTATTTCTTGTAAAAATTTGTTACCTAAACCTTCACCTTTTGATGCACCTTTTACTAAACCAGCAATATCCACTAATTTAACTGATGAAAAAATAACTTTTTTAGGAGAAACAATCTTTTTCAAATTAATTAATCTTTTATCATAAACAATTGAAAATCCTATATTAGGACTAATAGTACAAAATGGAAAATTCAGTGATGGAACAGTCATTTTTGTTAAAATGTTAAAAATAGTAGATTTTCCTACATTTGGTAAACCAATAATTCCACATTGAACACCCATAATCTTCCTTTGTTTACAAAAAATTAAAATAAAAAATTATATTTTTTTTTAAAAAAAATTGAATTAATTGATTTATTAATAGATTTCAAAATGATATTTTTTTCATTTAGTTTAGGTGTTGATAAAACAAAGTTAGAAACATCTTTTCTAAAATTTGGACGACCTATTCCAATTGATAGACGATGATAAAAAGTATTTTTATTAAATTTTTCTATAACACTTTTTAAACCATTATGTCCATTACTTCCATAACCATATTTTATTTTTATAAATCCTGGTAATAAATCTAACTCATCATGAATAACTAACATTTCACTTAATTTAATATTATAAAATTGAGATACTTTTAATATAGAATTCCCATTTAAATTCATAAAAATATCTGGAAAAAATAATAATATATCTTTTTTTAAAAAAGAAATTTTACATTTATATCCTAAAAATTTTTTTATTTTTTTAAAATTTGAATGAAAATAATTTGATAATAATTTTATATACCAAATTCCAACATTATGACGTGTATTTTTATAATTAGATATTGGATTTCCTAATCCTATTATCATTTTTATTTTATTCAAATTATTTTACCTAAAAATTTAAAAGTTATTCTATAATAATAAAATAGTTATATAAAAAACATAATAATTGATTTAATTTATAAAATAAAGAAAAAAATATTTCTCTTATAATATATAATATATATTTAAATTTATATGTTTAACAATAAAGATTTCTCAAAATTTATAGAAGCTTGATCCCAATTTATAATATTAAAATAAGCATTTATATATTCTAATTTATTATTTTGATATTTTAAATAATAAGAATGTTCCCATAAATCCAAACCAAGAATAGGAAAACCTGAATTTTTAACAAAATTTTTACTCATTCTTGGATTATCCTGATTTGAAGTATTTGTAATAAATAATTTTTTCTTCCATTGAACTAACCAAACCCATCCTGAACCAAAATGACCCATAGCAGATTGTATAAAACATTTTTTAAAATTATCAAAATTTAAAAAATATTTCTTAATATATTTTTTTAATTTACCTTTTAAAAAAGTATTTTTTTTTAAAATTTTCCAAAAAAAACTATGATTGATATGACCGCCTAAATTATTTCGAACATAATTTCTATTTTTCTTAGGAATTAAATCTAATTTAGATAATAAAGAATTTTTATCATATTTTGAAAATTTTGTGTTTTTTAAAAAATTATTTAAATTATTGATATATGTTTGATGATGTTTAGTATAATGAATCTTCATAGTTTTAGTATCAAAATAAGGTTCAAAATCGTCATAAAAAAAATTTAAATCTGGTAATTTATGTATCATTTTAAAAATCCTTATAATAAAATAAATTAATTAAATACTATAAAAAATATTGAAAATATTGTTAATATAAAACATTATTATTCTTAACATTCAATAACTAATATGTTAAATATATAACTTAAAAAAATAAATTTAATATTAAATTATTTCTTACTAAAACTAATTATTTATATAAAAAAAAATAATCTATAAAATTGCTTATAATTTATAAATATAAATTTATATTAAACTAATATGTTTAAATTATGGAATAGTAATGCAAAAAATAAATAAAAAAAATCTTCTAAGTGAAAGATTTCGAACTTTTTATCCAGTCGTAATAGATGTTGAAACATCTGGATTCAATCCAATAACAGATGCATTATTAGAAATAGCTGTAATTACATTAACAATGAACAATTATGGATGGTTAAATATAGAAAAAAAAATTCATTTTCATATCAAACCTTTTCAAGGTTCATTAATTAAAAAAGAAGCATTATCTTTTAATAAAATTGATCCATTTAATCCTCTTAGAGGTGCAATAAGTGAAAAACTTGCATTAAAAGAAATTTTTTCTATAATATATCATGGTATAAAAAAATATGAATGTAGTAAAGCAATAATTGTTGCTCATAATGCAAACTTTGATCATAGTTTTATTATGTCAGCATCAGAACGGTCAAAAATAAAGAAAAATCCATTTCATCCATTTGCAACATTTGATACAGCAACATTAAGTGGATTAGCAGTTGGTCAAACTGTTTTATCTAAAGCTTGCAGAGCAATTGGGTTATCATTTGATAATAATCAAGCACACTCTGCGTTATATGATACTCTTCAAACAGCAAACTTATTTTGTAAAATAATTAATCGTTGGAAAAAATTAGGAGGTTGGCCAATAAATAATATATAAAAATATATTATACAAAATAATTTAAATTAATTTTTTATTTTAATTTTTTTTAAATTTAAAGATATGATGAAATTTTAAAAAAAAATACATCATATCTCATTTTAATAAAATTTTAATAATATAAAAAAAATATTTTTATTTATTTTTACTACCTTTTAAAGCTTTTTTAATTATTTCTTGTAATTTTCCATTTTTATATAACTCAAATAAGATATCACTACCTCCTATTAATTTTCCAGAAATCCATATTTGAGGAAAAGTAGGCCAATTAGAAAATTTTGGAAGTTCATTTCTTATATCTAAATTTTTAAGAATATCTACATGAAAAAACTTTACTTTAAAACTTGATAAAATTTGAACTGCTCTTGAAGAAAAACCACAACTAGGAAATTGAGGAGAACCTTTCATATATATAAGAATAGGGTATTTAGAAATTTGATTTTTAATTTTAGAAATTATTTTCATAAAAAAATAGATACCTCTTAAAACATATATTAAAATAATAAGAATAATTATTATATAAAATGTTAAAAATAAAAAAATATTTGTAATCTCATAATATATAATATTATAATAGTTTAAAATATAATTATAAATATAAAAAATAAAAATTATAAATATGGGGCTGATTTAGGATTTGACAAATAATTCTAATACTGATGTGCATGACGAGGGTTGGTTTGCCTCGTAAAAAAACCAAAATTAAAAATATCTGCAAAAAATAAACAGGAATACGCTTTAGCAGCTTAAAAAACTGTTTTAAAGCCCATTTATAAATCTATTTGATTTGTTTCTTTCAAAATTAGATTATTTCAAAATACATAAATGGTTTAAAAAAAATAAGAAACAAAATTAAAATATTGTTTTTATATTTCAATTTATTTTAAAAAAAAACTACGTTTCTTTAAATTGTCTTTAATAAAAAAGAAAAAGAGAATCATAGAAGACTAATCATGTAGTGCATTAGTACAAAAAAATATTTGGACGCGGGTTCGAATCCCGCCAGCTCCAAATTTAAAATATAAAAAATTTTTTTAAAAAATATAAATATTTCTATAATATATTTAAAAAAATAAAAAAAATATTTTTTTATATAAACAATAAAATTTTTAAAAAATATTTTATATATTATGTAATTAAAATAAATTATTATATAATTTAAATAAAATATATAAAATAAAAAAATTTTAAATAAATTAAATTTAATTAAATATTTTAATTTAAAATTATACAAAATTTAAAATATAATAAATTTATAAATAAATATTAATTTTAATAAAAACTAATCAAAATAATACGGTGAAATTTATGACTTTTACAGAAGATAAAAAAATTAAACAAGAAAAAGAAATTAATCAAAAAGAAAATAAAGTAGATAAAAAAAAAAAAATAAAAAAAATTTTACAAACAATATATAAATTAAAAGATAAAATCCTAAAAAATAAAAAACAAATTAAAGAACTACCATTAATATTTTTAGCAAAAGAAGATAATATAAAAAAGAAAACAAGCGAAGAATGTAAAATAATTAAAAAAAAAAAAAGACACGATTTTTTTAAAAAAATATTTTTAATTATAGATGATCTTGAAAAAATTATTGTTTTAATTTCTAATATAAATAATAAAGATGATCCAAAATTAAGAGGAATTTCTTTAATTAAAAAATCTTTATTAGATTTAATTAAAAAAAATAATATTAGAATAGAAGGTAAAATAGATGAAATATATAATCATGAAAAACATAAATTAAATATTAATAAAGAAAATGCTCATAAATACTTAAAAATAAAAAAAGTTTTAAAAAATGGATATTCTATAGATAAAAAATTATTAAGAAAAGCATTAGTAGATGTTTAAAAGAATAAAATAAATTTTTTTATAAAACATAAAAATAAAAAATTTTAATCAATACTCCAATCAATAATTTTTTGTTTTTCAAATTTTAATAATCTATTTACTTCAGAAAAATGTTTACAACCAAAAAATCCTTTATATACTGAAAAAGGAGATGGATGAGATGTACATAAAACATAATTTTTTTTTATATCAATAAGACTTCTTTTCTTTTGAGCATAAGATCCCCACAATAAAAATATTACTCCAGAATGATAAAAATTAATTAATGAAATAACATAATCCGTAATCTCTTCCCATCCAAATTTAATATGTGACCTAGGACGATTTAAAGATACAGTTAAAATAGAATTTAATAAAAAAACACCTTGATAAGACCATTTTTTTAAACATCCTGATTTAAATTTTATTTTATCATTAATATCTCTTTTAATTTCTTTAAAAATATTTTTCAATGAAGGAGGACAAATAATTCCTGATTTTACAGAAAATGCTAAGCCATGAGCTTGTTTTTCTTTAAAATATGGATCTTGACCTAATATTACTACTTTAATATCATTAAATTTAGTTAAATTAAAAACTTTAAAAACATCTTTTTTTTTTGGAAAAATTCTTTCAAAAGATCTTAAATTATTAATTTTACGTACTATTTTTATAATTTTTATTTTTTTTTCTTTTAATAAATTTTTCCAATCATACTTATACATTTTATTTAAAATTATCATTTTTTTTAATTTATTTATAAAAAATTTATAGAATATACGTAATAAAATAAAACAAAATTTAATATCACGTAATTAATTAATATATTATAAATAATATTTTTTTATATTAAAATATTTTAATTAAAAAAAATACTAAAATTAAAAAAAGAAATAAAAAAAAAAATAAAGAAAAAAAATAATTTATATATTTTATTAACAAAAGAAATTTCTTTAAAAAGGTATTTATATGTCATTAGTAACTCAAAAAGCTCCAAATTTTATTGCATCGGCAGTATTAAAAAATAAAAAAATAATAGAAAATTTTAATTTAAAAAAATACATAAAAAATAAAAAAGCTGTTTTATTTTTTTGGCCAATGGATTTTACTTTTGTATGTCCATCAGAAATTATAAAATTTAATAAATTATATAAAGAATTTAAGATAAGAAAAGTAAAATTAATTGGTGTTTCTCTAGATTCAGTTTATGTACATTTAGCATGGCAAAAAACTAAATATAAAAATGGAGGAATAGGCCCTATAAATTATGTTATGGTTTCTGATCTTAAAAGAAAAATACAAAAATCTTATAACATTGAACATCCAAAATTAGGCGTATCATTAAGAGCATCTTTTTTAATTGATGAAAATAGAATAATAAGACATGAAGTAGTAAATGATCTTCCATATGGAAGAAATATTAAAGAAATGTTAAGAATGATAGATTCTATTATATTTCATGAAAAATTTGGAGAAGTATGTCCAGCTAATTGGACAATTAAAAAAAAAGGAATAAAACCAACTCCTCAAGGAATATCAAAATATTTATCTAAAAAATACAAATAAAAAAACTATTCGATTAATCTAATTTTAAAATTTAATAAAATTAAGATTAATCGAATAAAAAATTTTTAATATATATTTTTAAAAAATAATATAATTTTAAAAAATGTTAAAAATAAATAAATTTAAAAAAATTTTTTTATTCTAAAAAATGTTTTCTTTAATAATTATTTTCTTCATTATCATCATCTAAATCATCATCAACAAAATTTTCATTTTCAAGATTATAAATATCTTCTGAAATTTCTTTATCTTGACTATCATCTTCAATAGGTATTGAATCATTTTTAAAAGAATTTTCATTTGAAGTGTTATCAAAATTATCTAAATCATTTTGATTTTGAAAAGATGATTTTTTAGAAGAATTATCTGAAAGATCTAAATTGTTCAAATCTTGAGAATCTTCTATAAAAAAATTATTCTCTGTATTATTAAATATATCCTCACTACTATTTTTATGAAATAAATTCATTAACATATTTCCAGCAATCATTCCTCCAGCAACTCCAGCTGCTGTTTGTAAAGCATTTCCAAGAAAACTTCCAGGAGTTCCTCCTAAAGATGAATTAAAATTTTCATTAAAGGATTTATTTGAAGGTAAACTATTATTAGTTGAATAAAAATTTTTTCTTAAATTAGAATTATTATTTAATTCACTATTTTTATTTGATGGAATATATTTATCTAATAATCCAGATAAAAAACTTTTTTTACATGAATTATTTGAAATTTCTCTTTCTTTTTCTTTTAATTTATTTATTATATTATTTAAATTTTTTATAGCTACTTCTTGAACTAAAACGGTTTGAATAATGTAATAAATAGAATTAGTTTGTTTTTTAAAACAATCCTTTATAAAATTTTCAGCTTTCTTATCTCGTTCAGAAGAAGATTTTTCAGCTTTTTTTAATCTAGCAAATAAATCTAATATTAAATCTTTCTCTTTATTATTCATAATTTCCTGTAAATAATGAAAGTTATATTAAAAATATAAATTATAAACTTTTAAATTCTATAAAAAATCCAAAAATACATGGAAATAAAAAAGTAACTATATTTTAAAATAAATTTTAACAATAGTAAAATTCTATTTAAAGAAAAAAAAAAATATAAAAAAATATTTAATAATATAAAATTATCTTCAGTCAAGATTCACCGAATCATCTCAATATGTTATAATTATAATAAATTTTTAGATTTAAAAAAAAAACTCTACAAGAGAAGTTATTAAATGAACAAATTTGCAAAAAAAATAATAAAAGTAAAAATTGAAAAAGAATTAAAAAATTCTTATTTAGACTATGCTATGTCAGTAATTATTGGAAGAGCACTTCCAGATGTGAGAGATGGATTAAAACCTGTTCATAGAAGAATACTCTTTGCAATGTATATTCTTAATAATAAATGGAACAAACCATATAAAAAATCTGCTAGAATTGTAGGAGACGTAATAGGAAAATATCACCCACATGGAGATACAGCTGTATATGATTCTATTGTAAGAATGGCTCAATTTTTCTCATTAAGATATATGTTAATTGATGGACAAGGAAATTTTGGATCAATAGATGGAGATTCTCCAGCAGCTATGAGATATACTGAAATAAGAATGTCAAAAATAGCCCATACATTTTTAAATGATTTAGATAAAAAAACAGTTAAATTTATAAAAAATTATGATGGATCTGAAAAAATACCAGAAATTCTACCTGCAGAAATACCAAATCTTTTAATAAATGGATCATCTGGAATTGCTGTAGGAATGGCAACAAATATTCCACCTCACAATTTAAACGAAACAATTAATGCATGTTTAAAATATTTAAACAATCCAAAAATTAGTTTAAATAATTTAATGAAATATATTCCAGGACCAGATTTTCCAACATATGGAATAATAAATGGTAAATCAGGTATAAAAACAGCATATAAAACTGGAAAAGGAAAAATTTATATTAGAGCTAGAATAAAAATTGAAAATAATATAAAAACAAAAAAAAAATCTATTATTATATATCAATTACCTTATCAAACAAACAAATCCAAATTAATAAAAAAAATTGCAAATTTAGTAAAAGAAAAAAAAATAGAAGGAATTTCAGCGCTTAGAGACGAAAGTGATAAAGATGGAATGAGAATTGTAATTGAAATAAAAAAAGAATTTCTATCTGAAATTATACTTAACAAATTATATTTATTAACATCATTACAAATTTCTTTCGGAATAAATATGGTAGCCTTGTATCAAGGTCAACCAAAATTAATGAATCTTAAAGATATCATACAATCTTTTATTATTCATAGAAAAGAAATTGTAACTAAAAGATGTTTTTTTAATTATAAAAAATATAAAAAAAAAATGATTTTATTAGAAGGATTAACAGTAGCATTAGAAAATATTGATCAAATAATATCATGTATAAAATCTTCTAATAAAACAAAAGAAGCAAAAAAAATTTTATTATCTAAAAAATGGAAAATAAATAGTTCCATAAAAAAAATAATTAATAAAAAAAAATTAAATAAAAAATATACTTTTTCTGATAAACAAGTAGAAAAAATACTCAATACAAAATTAAGTAAATTAACAAATTTAGAATATGAAAAAATTATTTATCAATATCAAAAATTTAAAAAAGAAATGTTTTATTTAAAAGAAATTTTAAATAATGAAAAAAAAATGATTAAAGTCATAGAAAAAGAATTAAAATTAATAAAAAAAAAATTTGGAGATTTAAGAAAAACAGAAATTACAGATAAAAAATCAAATATTGCTATTAAAGATATGATTACATCAGAAGATGTTGTTGTAACTTTATCTCATTCTGGATATGTAAAATATCAACCAATAACAGAATATAAAGCACAAAAAAGAGGAGGAAAGGGAAAATATGCAGCTAAAGTTAAATCAGAAGATTATATAGAAAACTTATTAATAGCTAATACTCATGATACTATATTATGTTTTTCCAGTAAAGGAATAATATATTGGATGAAAGTATATCAACTACCAGAAGCAAGTCGTCATTCAAGAGGAAAACCAATAATAAATTTATTACCATTAAATAACAAAGAAAGAATTACTGCAATTTTACCATTAAGTAAATATTTAGAAAAAAAAAATATATTTATGGCTACAGCTTTAGGTATAGTTAAAAAAACATCTTTAAAAAAATTTCAAAATCCAAGAAATAAAGGAATTATAGCTTTAAATTTAAAAAAAAATGATGAATTAATAGGTGTATCATTAACAAATGGAAAAAATAATATAATGTTATTTACATCAAAAGGAAAAGTAGTGCAATTTTCAGAAAATTATGTTAGATCAATGGGAAGAACAGCAACTGGTGTAAAAGGAATAAAAATAGAAAAAAATGATAAAGTTGTTTCTTTAATTATTCCAAAAAAAAATGGAGAAATACTAGTTATTACAAAAAAAGGATACGGAAAAAGAACAAATATTAAAGAATTTCCTATAAAATCCAGAGCTACAAAAGGAGTAATCTCAATAAAAATTACTAAAAAAAATAAATCTGTAGTAAAAGCTATTCAAGTAAATGAAAAAAATCAAATAATTATCATTACAAATTCTGGAAAATTAGTACGAACTAGAGTATCAGAAATTAATATTTTAAAAAGAAATACGCAAGGAGTTATTTTGATAAGAATGTTTAAAAAAGAAAAAGTTGTTGGATTACAGAAAATTCAAGAAGAATTAATATAATAAATGACTTAAAATTTTTTTTTAAAAAAATAAAAAATTAACTTAAAAAATTTTATTACAAAAATTAAAAAATTATTTATATTCAAAAATATTTTTTAAATATATAAAATTATATAAAAAATATATATTATAAAAAAAAAATAAAAAATAATTAATAAATTTATAAAAAATTTATAAAATATTAAATTTTTGAAATCAATAGAATGAAAAAATATTGAAATTTATTAAGTAGAATTAAAATCAAAAAATAAAATTTTATAATAAAATGAAAACTATAAATATACATCAAACTATTATTTTATCAGCTACAAAATTAATTTCAAAAAAATAAAATAAAAAAAAAAAAAAATAAAATAAAAAAAAAAATATAAAAATATTTAATAAAAAATACAATTACTTATAAAGTATATAAAATAATTAAATTTTTATATATTATTTTTTATCAATATATATTTATTAAATGTTCTAAAATACTTGATTAAAAAATATAAAAAATTTTGTAACGAAATATCTATATTTAAAATTTTATTAACAATAAATAATAACTAAAATAAAATTCTTAATAAAAAATTTAATTCATATATTATTAATTAAATATTATAAAAATTAAAATTCTAAAAATACTATTTAAAATATAAAAATAATATATATATAAATACTTAGAAATTATAAAAATACTAGAAAAATAAGAATAATAAGAAAAGTTCTATTAGAATTAGAGAAAAAATTAATAAAACGATATATACCCTTTTCTAAAAATATTTAAACACTTCTATAAAATCATATTGTTAAGGAAAGGGTATAAGAGAATCTGAAAAATTATTTTATCCAATTTTTTATTTAAAAATTTAAAATATACTGATACTAAAAAATAATAAAAAAATTCAAAAAAATAAAATTTAAAATATAAATTATTCTGTACAAATAAATACATTAATATAAAAACAAGAATTGAGATCAAAAAAAATTACTTTATTTAATTCGTTTAATATTTAAAATCTATATAATTTTTTTTAAATAAAAAAAAAATTTAATAAATAATTTTTTAAATATAAACTTAAAAAAAATAAAAATAATTAATTTATTATAATTACTTTTATAAATAAACTTCTATAAAAAGAATTTATATTAAAAAGGTTAATTATTATTAATAATAAAAATTTTTTTAATATAAAGTATCTCCAATTAAACAATCAAATTTATATATAGATATAAATGACTACTAAAACAATTAACAATATAAATAATAAAAATATAGAAATTTCGCTTTATATATTATTTAAAATAAAATTAAGAAAATAAAATAATTTAATAATATTCATAAATTATCTAATTTTATTGTAAAAACACCTGATAAAATATTAGATTATTAAAAATATCCAATGATTTTACATAAAAGTACTATAAATAAAAAATTATTTAAAATTAAAGTAATAATTTTTCTTATTACTTAAAAAAAATAAAGTAAATATTATAATAATAAAAAAATATTCTAACATATAGAACATTTAAAGAAATATATAAAATTATCTTATAAATTTATAAAAAAATGAAAATTTAAAATCTTGAATAAAAAATATTAAAAAGAAATTTTATAAATTAATACATATAAAAAATATATTAATTAAATTTATTCAAAACCTTAAAATTTTAATTAGAAAAAACTAAAAAAATTATTAAATATATATTAAAAAATTAAACTTATTTATAAAAATTTCTTCTGAAATATCTTCTAAAATCTTTTATTCTACTAATGAAGTTAAGTTCATTAAGAAGTTTTATAAGTATTAAAAATTTAAAATAGTATCTTTTAACAAATTATTCTAGAATAAAAAACCTTAAATTATATTATTAAACATTATGGAAAATTTAAAAAGTACAAAATATTTAAATTTAATAAAAATTATTAAAAAAATTTTTAATTAATAAATTTCAACAAATAAAAATTCTAATTCTAAAAAATTTTAGAACAAAAAAATACTTATAAAAGTATAAAGTAAAAAATTTATTAATAGCATATAAATACAGTATAAAAAATTTATATTATCAAAATACTAAAAATAATTTAAAAATATTTAAATATATAAACGTTTATCAAAAAAAATAATTTTAATTATAACAATAAAAAATATTTTCTTTAAATATTTCTGTTAAATATATAAAAAATAAAATTTAATAAATTTTAAAAAAAAAGAAAAAAATATATTATTTTAATAAAAAAAATTATAAAAAAATATATACAAATGAAAAATACTAATTACTACTAATATTATAAAAAAATTTTAAAATAGAATACCAATGCAAAGAAGTCTATTATGAAATACACTGAATTAATATTTTAAAAGAAAAAAATTATATTTTAAAAAATATATTTTAGCTTCTTTGCAAAAGAATGAAAGTATTTTCTATAATAATCAAGAAATCAAATATAGGACTATAAATATTTT
Source organism: Buchnera aphidicola (Periphyllus acericola) (assembly GCF_964019855.1). Taxonomy (GTDB): domain Bacteria; phylum Pseudomonadota; class Gammaproteobacteria; order Enterobacterales; family Enterobacteriaceae; genus Buchnera_J; species Buchnera_J aphidicola_BC. The sequence continues at coordinate 410,227 of NZ_OZ026466.1, read as the reverse complement.
AAAAATTTATTATTTATTAGAAGACTGAAGTACTGTTAAAGCTATTGTATATAAAATATCTTCTACAGAAGCTCCTCTTGAAAGATCATTTACAGGTTTTTTTAAACCTTGTATCATAGGACCTATAGAAAATATCGAACAATTTCTTTGAACTGCTTTATAAGAAATATTTCCACTATTTAAATCTGGAAAAATAAATATATTAGCATCTCCTAATATTTTAGATTTTAAAAATTTTATTTTAGATATATTTTTATCTGTTGCTGCATCATATTGTATAGGTCCTTCTATTATTAGATCTGGTCTTTTTTTACGAACTAGTTCAGTTGCAATTTTTACTTTATCAACCATTGGTCCAGATCCAGAATCATTTGTAGAATATGAAAGCATTGCTATCTTAGGTAATATTCCAAAAATTTTTGCAGATTCAGAAGATTGTATAGCAATTTCAGCTAAATCTAACGCACTAGGATTAGGATTAATTGCACAATCTCCATATATTAAAACTTTTTCTGGAAATAACATAAAAAATATTGAAGAAATTAAACGTACATTACTATTCATTTTAACTATTTTTAATGCAGGACGTATAACATTTGCTGTAGTATTAACAATTCCTGCAACTAATCCATGACATTTTTTATTAGTTATTAAAATTAACATTGATAAAACAATAGTATTTTTTTTAAGAATTTTTTTACATTCATGTATAGTTAAAGTACTATAAATGTCTTTTAAAATTGTGATGTATTCTTTACTAATTTTTTTTGGATCATAAATTTTAATTTTTTTTGGAAAAGATAATCCTAAAGATAAAAAATTTTCATAAATCTTATTAGGATTTCCTACAAGAATACATTTACAAATATTAAATTTATAACATAAATCTACTGCTTTAATAATTTTTTTATTTTCTCCTTCCGGAAATATAATTGTTTTAGTAAAACTTTTTGCTATTTTTTTTAGTTTATATAAAAAATTATATGAAGAAAAAATTTTATTTCTATTTGATTTTTTTGAAAAAAGTGAATTAATTTGTGTTGAATAAACAGAAAAACAAAATTTTTTAACTAAATTTTTATTTAAACATATTTTTTTGTTTAAATTATGAATAATATTTAAAGAATATATTAATAAAGATAAATTAATACTTGTAAAAAATGTTGATAGACCAATTTTCTTTATTTTTTTATAAATTTTATGTTTTAAAAAACAAGATTTATTTTTTCCTACAAATAATAAAGAAAATTCATATTTTTTTTTCATTAAAAAAATTTTCTTTAGATAAGATAAATCTTTTAAACTAACAATTAATAAAACATTTTTATTCAAAAAATCTGAAATTTTAGTAAAATTTTTAGAAAATAAAATTATTAAATTTATATTTATTAAATTTAAATTTGATTCAAATAAACTCTTAGCACATAAAAAATCCATAAAAATTTTTCTATCAATAGAAAAATTAATTTTAAAAGAAGGAACGACTCCTAAAATTGGAATTTTTTTATAAGAAAAAATATTTTTTTTAAAAAAATTATTTATTTTATTTACATTATTAAAATTTAATTCTTTAACATTATTTATATTATTTAAAAATTTATTATCATCTGAATTAAAAATCACTCCTAAAATTTTTAAAAAATTGTTTTTTATAAAAAAATTTTTTATTATATAAAATTTATAATTTAAATCTTTAAAAAAATTGTTTTTTGAAGTTATAACAAAAATTATTTCTGCATTTAAAATTCTTGCTATATCTAAATTTAACTGATTAAAAAAAAATTTTGAATCATAATTAAAACTTTGAATACCTTCTATTAAAATAGTTTTTTTATTATTACAATTATAATATATATCAAGTAATTTTTCTAAATATATAGAATAATTTTTTTTTTTAAATAAAATAGAAAAATCTTTTAAAAAAACTGATTTAATAAAATTTATAGATTTATTACTTTTTTTAAGATAAAAAATAGAATTTTTTTTAAAACTATTAATGTGAGATTTATCTATAAAAGGACTCCAAAAACTAAATTCTTTATTTTTTTTTTTAAATAGATTAGATAAACTTAATACAACAGATGTTAAATTTTTGTTTTTCCCTATTGGAATTAAAATTATTTTTCGAGTCATAAAAATCCTTAAAAAATTTTTAAAACAAATATAAATAAGTTTTTATTCTTTTATTAATTTAATTAATTTTTGAGTTTCTAAAGCAATAAATAATTCTTCATTTGTAGGTATTACAAGAATTGATCGAGATTTTTTTTTGTTAATAAAATAATTATTTTTATTTACAGAAATATTTAATTTCTGATCTAAATAAAAACCAAGCAAACTTAATTTTGAAACAACTTTTTTTCGAATTAATTGAGAGTTCTCTCCAATTCCTCCAGTAAAAATTAATGCATCTAACCTATTTTCTAATAAAATACTATATGCACCAATATATTTTGATAATCTATAACAAAACATTTCTATCGCTAATTTCGATTGTTCACTTTTTTTAAAATTTTTTTCAGAATAACGACAATCACTACTTTTTTCACTAATTCCTAATAAACCAGATTTTTTTGTTAAAATTTCTTCAATTTTCTCTAAACTTAATCCTAATTTCTTATACATAAAAAAAATTATAGCTGGATCTAAATCACCACTTCTAGTTCCCATAATCAATCCTTCTAAAGGAGTTAATCCCATAGATGTATCAATAGATCGACCATTTTTAATAGCTGTAATAGATGATCCATTTCCTAAATGACAACTAATAATATTTAATGATTTCTCTGACTTATTTAAAATTTTTGAAGATTTTTGCATAACATAATTGTGACTAATTCCATGCGCGCCATAACGTCTAATATTATGTTTTTTATAAAATTTATAAGGTATAGAATATAAATAAGATACTTTAGGTAAAGATGAATGAAATGATGTGTCAAAAACAGCTACATTTTTTTTAGATAAATGAGGAAAAAATTTCTTTGATATTTTTATTCCAATTAAATTAGAAGGATTATGTAAAGGAGCAAAAATTGAAGATCTTTTAATTTCAAAAATAATTTTTTTATTTATAATAGAAGATTTTTTAATATTTATTCCTCCATGAACTACTCTATGACCAATTCCATTAATTTTTTTATAATAATTAAAAAATTTTTTTTTTATAAAATTTAAAATAAAACTAAGAGCAAAAGAATGATCTGAAAAATCTGGTAAAATTTTTTTATAAATTTTTTTTAAAACATTAATTTTAACTCTAGTTTTTTTTAAAAATAAACATTCTACAACTCCAAAAAAATATTTTTTATGAGATATAGGATTTAATATAGAAAACTTTAAAGAAGAACTTCCACAGTTTAAAACTAAAATGAGTTCTTTTTTCATAAATATATACCAATAAGTTTTAATAAATAATAATATTTTGATTTAATTTTAAAAAAAAAATTTTAAATAAAATTTATAAAAATATAACATATAAAAAATCAATTTAAAGTAAACTCTTCATTTTTTATAGATTCAATTTTTAATCTAATAATATCATTAATTGGATCATTTGGGCATTTTTCAAGAAAATAAAGTAAATCATTTCTTGCAACAGAATAACATTCTAATTGAGAATAAATTAATCCTCTATCTCGAATTTCATAAGGATTATTAGGTTCTATCTCTAACAATATTTGACTAACTTTTAAAGCTAATTCTATTTTTTTTTCTTCTAATAATGAAGATTTTAAAATATTTAAAATTTTTTTAAGTATAATATTTGATTTAGATTTTTCTATATATTTTAAATAATTTTTTATAGAAAAATTTAAATTTCCTTTTAACCAAAGTTTTAATATATGATTATCTAAAAAATTTCCATTTAAGGGATTAATTAATAATACTTTTCTATAACTATACTCTTCAAACCTCAAAATAAATTGAGTTGGAAACAAAACAGGATTTAAATTTATCTTTAATTTTTTTGAAAAATATAATAAAATTATTCCTAAAGAAATAGCTGTGCCTTTTCGAGTTTTTAAAACTTTGTCTAACCATAATACATCGGATAAATTATATCTTCCAGTAATTTCTCTAAAATTCCAATTCAAATAAAACAATTTTAATAATTTTTTTAACTTGTTTTTTTGATCTTTTTCATTATTAATATATTTTTTAGCTTCAACTAATTTATTTTTTAAATCAAGAATAAAATAATCTCTAGAAAAATTAACTTTAATTCTTTCTAAGGATAATAAAAAAACTTCTAAAATAGTTATTTTAGAATAATCAATGTTAGAAAAAAATTTCATATTTTTACCAAAATAAAATTACAAATTAATTTTATAAAATGTTTTTTAATTTATTTTTAAAATTTTAAAAAATATTTTCAAATATAATTAAAAGTTTAAATTTTGACCAATAGTTACTCTATTTATACCATTATAATCTTTATATGTTTTAATATTATTATATTTATATTTTTTAAATAATTTCTGAACGTTTTTTATCTGATTCCATCCATGTTCTATTAATAACCAACCTTCATTATTTAAATAATTTTTAGAATATTTTATAATTAGAATTATATCAGATAATCCATTTTTTTTTGAAACTAATCCAAAAAATGGTTCAAAAAAAATATCTTTTTTTAGATATATAAAATCTTTAAAACTGATATAAGGAGGATTACTAACAATCATATCATATTTTTTTTTATGTATAAAAGAAAACCAATTACTGCAAAAAAAATTTATATTTTTTATCTTTAAATTAATAGAATTATATAAAGCTATCTTAATAATTTCATATGAATAATCTATTCCAGTTAAATGACATTTAGGTTTAGAAAAAGCTATAGAAATAGCAATATTTCCACAACCAGTTCCTAAATCTAAAATATTTAAAGAAGAATTTTTTATTAATTTTAAAGATCTTTCTACCAAAATTTCACTATCAGGTCTTGGAATGATTGTTTTAGAAGTAACATAAAAATTTAAAGACCAAAATTCTTTTTTTTGAATTAAATAGGAACATGGTTCAAAATAAAATCTTTTTTCTACTAATTTGTTTAATAAATATAATTTTTTATCATTTAAAATATAATTTTCAAAACATATAATCCAACTTCTAGGTTTTCTTAATATATAACTTAAAAAAATTTCTATATCTAATATAGAATTTTTAATATTCTTTAAAATTTTTAAAGACTTTTTTTTCCACTCTTTAATTTTCATTTATTATTCTCAGATAATTCAGAAAAAATTTTTGCTTGATGTTCTCTTAAAATTGGTTCTATTAAAATATCTAAATTTCCTAATAAAATTTTATCTAATTTATATAAAGTTAAATTTATTCGGTGATCTGTTACTCTATTTTGAGGAAAATTATAAGTTCTATTACGATCTGAGCGAGCACCACTTCCTAATAAATTTTTCTTTTTTAAAGATAACTCTTTTTTTTTTTTTATACTTATAATATTTTGTATTCTTGCTTGTAAAACATTTAATGCTTTAGCTTTATTTTTATGTTGAGAACGCTCATCTTGACATTCAACAGAAATTCCTGTTGGAAGGTGAGTTATTCTAATAGCAGAATCAGTAGTATTCACATGTTGACCACCTGCTCCAGACGATCTAAAAGTATCAATTTTTAAATCTTTATTTTCAATTTTAATTACTTCATCTTTAGGAAGTTCAGGAATTACTGCAATAATACATGTGGAAGTATGAATTCTTCCTTGAGTTTCAGTTTTAGGAACTCTTTGTACTCTATGTCCTCCAGATTCAAATTTTAAAAATCCAAATGATTTTTTTCCTATAATTTTAAAAATAATTTCTTTATATCCTCCTTTTTCTCCATTATGTGTATGTATTAAATCTATTTTCCAATTTTTTGATTCAGAATAACGAACATACATTCTATATAAATCCCCACAAAAAATTGAAGATTCATCTCCTCCTGAAGCAGCTCTAATTTCTATAAAACAATTTAAAATATCTTTAGGATCAGATGAAATTAAAGAAAAATAAATTTTTTTTTCTATTTTCTTTTTTCTTTTTTTTAAAATTTGAATATCTTCTAAAGCTAAAAAACGTATTTCTTTATCTTTTAAAAGTTTTTTTGTATTATATATATTTAAATTATTTTTTTTCCACTTTTTAAAAAGAGTAACAACAGTAGAAATTTTTAAATACTCACGAGACAAATCTAAAAAAAAAATTTTATTATGAATCGTATTTTTATTAGATAAAATCATTTCAATTTCATAAAATCTATTTTCTAAAAATTCTAATTTTTTTAATATAGAAATCTTCATGTTTTTTAAACAAACCTTTTTTTTAAAAAAAAATAAAAAATTATTTAAATTATCTAAGATATATTATAAAAATTTTTTATTTTTTTTTTTATTTAAAAAAAACCTTTATGTTAATATAAAGCATAATAAAAAAAAAATAAAAAAAAATATAAAAATTAAATTTAAAAAAATTGTTTTAAATATATTTATTAAAATAAATAATAAAATTATTATAATATAAAAATTTCGTTTAATTTTAAATTAATAAATTTTATTTACAAAAAATTTAATTTCTATATTTTTTTTGTAACTATTAATAATTTTTATATATTTATTATATTCTATAAATTATCGAAAAAATAATATAGGATTAACATGTCATATTTAAAATTATTTTCTGGAAATTCTATACCAAAATTAGCAAATTGTATTGTAAAAATTTTAAATACAAATTTAGGAAAATCTACAGTCAAAAGATTTAGTGATGGAGAAATTAGCGTACGAATTAATGAAAATGTAAGAGGAGCAGATATTTTTATCATACAATCAATTTGCTTCCCTTCTAATGATAATTTAATGGAATTAATTTTAATAATTGATGCATTAAGAAGAGCTTCTGCAGGAAGAATTACTGCAGTAATACCATATTTTGGATATTCCAGACAAGATAAACGAATTCGATTAGCTAGAGTACCTATAACTGCAAAAGTAATTGCAGATTTTTTATCAAATGTAGGAATAGATAGAATATTAACTGTTGATCTTCATACAGATCAAATTCAAGGATTTTTTGATGTTCCAATAGATAATATCTTTGGAAGTTTTATTTTATTAGAAGATATAATTAAAAAAAAAATACATAAACCAGTTATTGTATCACCAGATATTGGGGGGGTAATTAGAGCAAGAACTATAGCAAAATATCTAAATAATTCAGATATTGCAATTATTGATAAAAGAAGACCTAATGCAAATATTTCTAAAGTTATGAATATTATTGGAGATATAAAAAATAGAGATTGTATATTAATTGATGATATGATTGATACAGGTGGAACATTATGTAATGCTTCTAAAGCACTTAAAAAAAATGGAGCAAAAAAAATATTTGCATATGCTACTCATCCAGTATTTTCTGGAAATATTTTAAAAAATATTAAAAATTCTTATTTAAATGAAATAATTGTATGTGATACGATTCCATTATCACAAAATTTAAAAAAAATACATAATGTCCGAACATTAACGCTAGCCCATATGCTTGCAGAAGCTATTAGAAGAATAAATAACGAAGAATCAATTTCAGCAATGTTTGAACATTAATTTAATATATTAAAAAAATTGTTTATATAACATAAAAAACTTTTATTTTTTTATTTTTTTACTCATTTTATCAATATATGCCATTCCAAAAGCTGAAAGAACAAAAGTTAAATGAATAATTACACATAAAATTATTTTATTATCTAAAACTTTTTCAGCTTCCATAAATAATCTTAATAAATGAACTGAAGAGATAGCGACAATAGAAGAAGCAACCTTATTTTTAATCGAATTAACATCCATTGTTCCCATCCAACCTAATCTTTTTTTATTATCTTTAATATCCATTTTTGATATAAAATTTTCATATCCAGAAAACATAACCATCACTAATAAACCACCAACCAAAGCAATATCAATTAAAGATAGTACAACTAAAACTAATCCAGATTCTGAAATAATTAATATTTCTGGAAGAATATATAATACTTCTTGAAAAAATTTCAAAGTTAATAAAATAAAACCAAGAGATAAACCAAAATATACTGGAAACATAAACCATCGAGATGCATATATAATTTTTTCAATCATTTATTTTTATTTTTTTCCTCAAAAAAAAATTGTCCTATATTCTAAAATTTTTTAAAAAAAAAACATTAAAGATTTAATTCTTTCAAAAAGAAAATATTTTTTTATAAAATATTTTTAAAAAAATATATAAATTTTATAGATAATGGAATTAAAATAGAACCTCTTAAATAAAAAAAAATATTCACGTGAACTATATCAGTAATAATATATAAAAAAATGTAAACTAATAAAAACCCTCTAAATAAACCAAATAAAAAACCTAATATTAAATTATTAAAATAAAAAACTCCAATTAATTTTATAAAATCTTTAAAAAATAATGATAAAAAATATTCTAATGATAAAATTAAAAATCCAAAAAAAATAATAAATAAAAGAAGATTTAAAAAAATGTCACTAAAAAAAATAAATCTATCTATAATATAAAAATAAAAAATATAAAATAAAAAAAATCCAATAAAAAAAACTAAAAAAGATATAGTTTCTTTAATAAAACCTCTAATTAAACCAATTAAACTAGAAAAAAAAATTATAAAAATAATAAAAAAATCATAAATATTCATATATTTGTCCAAATTTTTTATTTATATATTATGCTAAAATAATCTTTTAAAAAATTTTAAAATTTTTTAAAAAATATTTTAAACATAAATATACTATTTTAATGAAAAATTTTAAATTTTATAAAAAATTTTTTTTTAAAAAATGTTTAAAAAAAATAAAAAAAAATAGTATTTTTTTAATTATTTTTTCTAAAATTTAATAAAATATAAAAAAAAAAAAAAGAAAAAAAAAATTTCTAAAGAAAAATTTAATTTTAGTTTCCTAATATTCCAGAATTATTTAGTTATCATATTATAATTACTGAAATATTAGTTTTAAAATGATTACATATAAAATTTCTTTATAAAAATTTAGAAAATATAAATATATTTTTTTTAAATAAATTAATTTAAATTTTTATAAAAAAAAAATTTTAAAAAATTATAAAAATTATTTCTTAAAATAATATTTGATTAAAAAATTATTATTAAATTTAAAAAATTTAAAAAAAATTAAAATATTAAAATATATTAAAAATTTTTAAAAATATTAAAAAAAATAAAAAATCAAATAAGTATTAAATGTTATTATTCTAAAAAAAAATAAATAATAAAAATCTTTAAAAATTTCAAAAAATGTAAATTTTTTAATTAAAAAAATGTTAAAAAAAATTAAATAGATAAGAAAAAATTTGGAAAAATACCAATAAAAACTATTAATAAAGAACATAAAAAAATAATAATTTTTAAAAATTTATATAAAATTGTTTCCTTAAGAAAAATTTGAAAAGATTCTTTTTTTGGTCTATAAAAAAATAATTTAATAAAATTTAAATAATAAAATATACCTATAACACTTTCAAAAATCACACTCAAACCAAATAAAATATTAAATTTTTCAATTATTAATTTTAATAAATAAAATTTTCCAAAAAAACCAATTGTTAAAGGAAAACCTATCATTGATAATAAAGAAATAATTATAGAAATAGATAAAATTTTACTCTTCCAAAAACAACCTTTATAACTTTCAAAAGAATAAGAATTTTTATCTACAAATAAAATTGATAATAAATGCATTGAGCTAAATAAAACTAAGCTATTTAAAAAATATCCAAAAAAATAAATCTTAGATACATCTTGATATGAATTATTTTTACACAAAAACATTGCAATAATAATTAAATATCCAGAATTAATAAGAGTTGTATAACCAATTAACCTTTTAAAATTTTTTTGAAATAATGCTAAAATACTTCCTAAAAATACAGAAAAAATAGAAATTATTTTTAAAGTACTTGTAAAAAAAATAAAATTTTTATTAGAAAATAAGAAAAATAATTTTAATAAAATAATGAATAAAACTGTTTTTATAGAATTAGATAAATATATTAAAACTGGTAAAGAATTTCCTTCATAAATATCAGGAATCCATAAATAAAAAGGAAAAACAACTATTTTAATAAATAATGAAATACATGAAAAAATTAATCCAAATAAGAATAATAAATTTAAAGATTTTGATAAAGAAAAACTAAAAGACTTAAGTAAAAAAAAATCTAAAATTCCAGATGAAAGATAAATTAAAGCAATTCCTAATAATAAAAAAATAGAAGAAATACTAGATAAAATAAAATATTTAAAAGCAGATTCTAAATTTTTAAAATTTTTTGATGAATTATAACTCATCATTCCAAATAAAGGAAAAGACAATAACTCTATTCCAATAAAAAAAGAAAAAATATTATTAGATAAAAATAATAAATAACTACCTATGTTAGAAATTAATAATAATAAATAAAATTCTTCTTTATTAAAAGATTTACTTCTTAACCAAATATAAGAAATAACGCACGTACTAATACTTCCAAGAAAAAATAAAAAAATATAAAAAACACTAAAAGATTTAGAAAATAAAAAACATTTTAAATGAGTATTAACACTTTTTGTAAATAAAACATAAGAAAAAAAAGCACCGAACAAACCTGAAAAAGTTACTAAAAAAGATAAAAAAAAATCTCTCTTACAAATAATAATAAATAAATTCAATATAATTGAAAAAGACAAAATAAGTAAAGGAAACATTAAAAAAATTTGTTTTAACATAGAAATCATTATATATTTTACCTTAATTTAAAATAAAAGGAGAGATTCTTTTACTTACATTAAATATTGATTGATTTGCAATTTTTAATATTATATTTGGATATAAACCAATAAAAATTAAAATAAAAGCTAATATAAATAAAATAAAAATTTCTAATATAGAAATTTTATAAACAAGAAGAGTAGTATTACAAAAACCATAAAATATTTTATGAAAAAAATTTAATAAACAAAAAGATAAAAAAATTATTGAAATCATAGATAAAATAATGATTATAGGAAAAAATTTAAAACTTCCTAACAAAATTAAAAATTCTCCAATAAAATTTCCAGTACCAGGAATACCTAAACTAGCCATAATAAAAAATAAAAAAAATCCTGGAACATAAAACATTACCTTCCACAATCCAATCATTTTGTTTAAATTATAAGTCTTAAAATTTTTATATAGTATCTTTGTTAAAATAATTAATGCTGACGTAGAGATACTAGAAGAAATCATTTGTATTATCATTCCTTGATACGCAATATAACTTCCAGAATACATTGCAATTAAAATAAAACCCATATGTGAAATTGACATATATGATATAATTTTTTTAATATTTTTTTGAGAAAACATAATAAATAAACTATAAAATATAGAAAATAATCCAAATATACAAAAAATAGTAGAATAATAAGTAGACATTTTTGGAAATAAAAATATGTTAAAACGAAATAAACTATATATAGCTATTTTAATTACAATTCCTATTAAATCAAAAGCTCCTGAAATATGAGTATTTTTATGAAAATTTGGAAACCAACTGTGAAAAGGAATTAAAGGAACTTTTATAACAAAAGAAAGAAAAAATCCAATCATTAAAAAAATTTCTGTATTTTTATCTAAAGAAATGTTTTTCAATAAATTAAAATCAAATGTAAAAATATGATATTGTTGATAATAATTAAAAACTAAAGTTAATATTGAAACTAATAATATTAAACCAGACAATTGAGAATATATTAAATAGCTATTAGAAGAATTTAATTGTTTTAAAGAAAATTTATTATACTTTCCATAAAAAAGAACTAAAAAATAAGTAGGAATAATAATTATTTCCCAAAATATAAAAAATAAAAATAAATCTAAAGATAAAAAAATTCCCATCATGTTAGAAATTATTAACATCATACAAAAATAAAAAAATCCATTTTTTTTAATATCTTCATTCCATGTTAATAAAATAGAAATAAAAGATAAAAATATAGTTAAAAATATCATTAAAAATGATATTCCATCTATTCCTAAATGAAAACTTACACCCAAACTAGAAATCCAAGAAATACAATATTCTTTATCCCATAAAGTACTTAAATCTATATTTTTATATAATGTTATTCTATTTTTAAAAAATATTTTTAAAGTTAATAAAAACATTGAAAATATAAAAAATAATGAAACTAAACAAGGTAGTTTTTTATTTATTTTTTCAGATACCCAAGAAAAAATACCACCTAATAAAGGTAAAAAAATTAATAGATAAAGACACATAGTTCAACAATCCCATTTTAAAAAAAATATTTTAAAAAAATGTTATTTAAATCTTTAAAAATTATATTAATAAATAAAGAAAAATAGTTATTGAGCCTGTAAAAATAGATAAAATATATAAATTTAATTTTCCATTTTCAAAAATTAATAAAAAATTATTTATTAATTTTAAAATTAATATAAAAATTTTTGTAATATTTTTTATATAATCAATAGATAAAATTTTACTTATATAATTAAATGGTTTTATAAAAATATTTTTATAAAAATAATCTAAACCAAAACTATGTTCAAGGAATTTAAAATAATTAAAATACTTTTTTTTATTTAAAAAATAAAAAGTTTTTTTATATTTCAAAACAAAAAAATAATAAGATAAAAAAACTCCAAAAAAAGAAAAAATTAATATAAGAAACTCAAAAATCATTTTTTTAAAGTTTAATAAATCAACTAAAATTGATATTTTTAACATTGGATAAAATAAAATTATAGATAAAAAAGAAGATAATAAACATAAAATGAACAAAGAAAAAAAATGAAAACAATTTTTAACTAATCGAATTTTTTTTCTTTTAAATCTATAAAATATTAAAAAAAACATTCTAGAAGAATATATAGCAGTAAAAAATGAACCAATTAATCCAATAATAAAGAAATAATAATATCCTTTATTAAAAGATTCCCAAATTATAGAACCTTTTGTATAAAAACTAGCAGTAATAATTGGAAAAGAAATTAAAGAAAAAAGACCAATTATAAAACAAATATATAAAAATAATAAATTTTTTCTTGATCCTCCCATTTTAAATATATTTTTTTCGTTATAACAAGAATGTATTAAAGAACCTGATGAAAGAAATAATAAAGCTTTAAAAAAAGAATGTGAAACTACATGAGATATTACCGGAATCCATAATTTCATTCCTAATCCTAGAAACATATAACCAACTTGACTCATTGTAGAATATGCTAAAATTTTTTTTATATCTTTTTCAAAAATAGCGGAAAAACTAGATATTAAAATAGTACATGAACCTAATAAAGATATTAAAAATAAAATTCTATTTGATAATTCAAATAAAAAATATGTTCTTAATATTAAATAAACTCCAGCAGTAATCATAGTAGCAGAATGTATTAAAGCAGAAACAGGAGTTGGTCCAACCATAGCCTTAAGAAGCCAAGTTTGTAAAGGAAATTGAGAAGATTTTGCAATAGCGCCAATTAAAATACAAAATGCAATCCATTGATAATAATTAATATTAAATTTTTGAATTTTATAAAAAATACTATGTAAATCTACAAAATTTAATGTATTATATTTTAAAAAAATTAAAAAAATAGCTAATAAAATAAATAAATCACCTATTCTAGTTACAATAAAAGCTTTCATTGAAGACTTAATATTATCTAAATCTTTATAATAAAAACCAATTAAAGCATAAGAACAAAAACCTACTAATTCCCAAGCTAAATACATAAGTAAAAAATTATCAGATAATACTAATAAAATCATACCAAAAATAAATAAGTTTATATAAGAAAAAAATCTACTCAAATCAAATTTTTTACTCATATACCATATAGAAAAAATTTGTATTAAAAAACCAACCCCAGTAATTAACTCAAGCATGATTAAAGATAAACGATCAATAAAAAAACCAAAATTAATATGAATTTTATCTATAATTATCCAATTCCAAAATACATTTTCAAAATTTTTATCAATAGAATTAAAATAATTTAAAAAAATATAATTAGTTAATATAAAGCAAATAAAAGTAGGAAAAACACCAAAAAAATTATAAAAAATTTTTGAAAATTTTTCTTTTGAAAAAATAATTATTAAAAAACTTATTAAAGGTAAAAAAATTATAGGAAACAATAAATTCATTTTTTCATCTCACTTAAAATATCAATATCTAAAGTTTTTTTATATTTATAAATATTAATTAAAAAAGCTAAACCAATACTTGCTTCAGAAGCAGCTATAGTAATAATAAAAATATACATTACTTGACCATCTATTTGATTCCAATAATTTCCTATAAAAACAAAAAATAAAGCTAAAGAATTAATCATAATTTCTAAACCTAAAAGAACATATAATAAATTTCTTCGTACAATTAAACATAAAAATCCCAAACAAAACAATATAATTGATAAAATTAAACCATTTAAAATAGTTATCAAAATAATCTCCAAATAAGAAATAATATTATTCGCTTCTAATATATTTTTTGTTATGAAATAAATGAAATACTATTATTAATGCAGCTAACAATAACATTGAAGAAAACTCTACAAACCAAATATATTTATTAAATAAAGCAATTCCTATTAAATTCATATCATGTAAATTTAAATTAATTAATACATCTGGAATTCTAGATATAACGTGAAATATTATAAAAAACATTGTAATTGACAAAGATAATGAAAAATAAAATAATTTTTTAGAAAACAATCTTTTTTCTTCATTAATAGTTTGTTCGCCCAAATTTAATACCATAATAGCAAAAACAAAAAGAACCATAATAGCTCCAGAATATATAATTGTTTCTAAAGCACCTATAAAAAAAGCACCAATAGAAAAATATATTCCTGAAAAAGATAAAAAAGAAATTATTAAATATAATAAAGAATACAAAGGATTTTTTTGAAAAATAACAAGAATAGTTGATAAAACTGAAATAAAACTAAAAATATAAAAAAAAATACTCATAAATTATTTCCTAAGGTAAAATACTTTTTAAATCAACTGTTTTTATTTCTTTTTTAATAAAATATTTTTTAGGTTCTTTAATTGAAACTCCTGAATATTTATAAAAATCATAATCAGAATATTTTCCAGGACCAGAAATTAATAAATCTTTCTTTTCATATATTAAATCTGATCTTTTATATTCAGCTAATTCAAAATCTGGAATTAATTGAATTGCAGCTGTTGGACAAGCTTCTTCACATAATCCACAAAATATACATCGAGAAAAATTTATTCTAAAAAACTTTGCATGCCAACGCTTGTTTGATAAATTTTCTTTTTGTAATGATATACAACCTACAGGACAAACAACAGCACATAAATTACAAGCAACACAACGTTCTTTTTTATCTTTAGTTTTTGTTAAAATAATTCTTCCTCGATATCTTGGAGATAAAGAAACAGGAACTTCAGGATATAATTTTGTTTCCCTTTTAGAAAAAGAGTTCATAAAAATTAAAAAAATACTATTTATTTGAGAAAATATACCTACAATAATATTTCTAAAAAACATATAAAAACCCTTAATGTTATTATTTATTATATAAAGTTAAAAAACTTGTAAAAATAAGATTAATTAAAGAAATAGGCAAACAAAACATCCAACCAAAAATCATTACTTGATCATATCTAGGTCGAGGTAAAGATGCACGTATTAAAATAAATAAAAATAAAAAAAATAAAGATTTTAAAAATAACCAAAAAAATGATGGATAAAAAAAACCATAAAAACCTCCAAAAAACAATATTGTTATTAAAAATGACATAATAATCATAGAAACATATTCTCCAATAAAAAACATTCCAAATTTCATTCCAGAATATTCAATATGATAACCATCTGCAAGTTCTTGTTCTGATTCAGGTTGATCAAATGGATGTCTATGACACACAGCTAAAGAAGAAATAAAAAACATTAAAAATCCTAAAAATTGAGGAATAAAATTCCATATATGTTCTTGACTTATAATAATATCTAATAAATTAAAAGAACCTGCTTTTATTACAGTTCCCATTATAGATAATCCAATAAATACCTCATAACTCAAAGTTTGAGCGGAAGCTCTAATTGCTGCCAAATATGAATATTTATTATTGCTAGACCATCCTGCTAATAATATTGAATAAATAGATAAACCTGCCATCATTAAAAAAAATAATAAACCAATTTTTAAATTTATTATATATTTATCAATAGAAAAAGGAATCATAACAACTGTTAATAAAATAGTACTAAAAGCCAAAACAGGAGATAAAATAAAAATTAATTTATTACTAAAATTAGGTATCCAATCTTCCTTAAAAAAAATTTTTATCATATCAGCACACAATTGCAAAGAACCAAACCAACCTACTCTATTTGGACCGTATCTATTTTGAAAAAGAGCTAATAATCTTCTTTCAATAACTGTTAACATTGCTCCAAAAATTATAACTGAAAAAAAAACTAAAAAAGAAAAAAAAATATTTAAGATTAAAGTTTTATTTATTATAGATAAAAAATACATTTTAAACTTCCTTTAAATCTTGTATTTGTTTTCCAATAAGAAAAACAGATGTTTGAAATTGTCCTATCGGTAAAGCTATTTGTCCTAACTCTAAAGAATTTGAATAAACTGCAAAAAAATTATAACTATCATTTAAACATGTAAAAGTCACTTGTTTTTTATTAGAAATATTAAAACGTTTAGCATCTAAAGGATTTATTAAAAGATAAGAAGGAAGAATCTTTTTTTTAATTACTTCTGAATATTGACTCATTTCTTCAGTACCAAACAATAAATAATAAGGAACTATAACAAGATGTTTTTTTTTAATAAAAATGTTAGGAGAATCATGAAAAAAGTTTATTTTTTTTTTATTATCTTTTCTAGATAAAATTTTTCCAGGATTTCCAGCTATTAAACTTCCAGAAATTTCTTTTTGAAATTTATGTAATCCCTGCGAAGAATTCCATTCAGGAGACCATACAAAAGGTATTAAAGAAGTATATTTTTTATATATCGAACTTCCTTCCATTGAAAAAGAAAACATTGAATCTTGATCATCAAACTGTTTTATTTCATGAACATCTATATCTGCTCTTAAAGAAGTTCTTCCGCTAGATTTATTAGGAGATCTAGGTACTTTCTGACCAAAAACTCTAAATGAGGATTTCGGAGACGCTTCTTTAATATTTTCTAAAAAAGGTATTTTCTTAATACAAAAATTAATAAAATCATCAAAATTTATTTTCTTATCAATAACTTTATATAAATAATAATTTATTTTATTTAGAATTTTCCAAGAAGAAATAATAGAAATTTTTTTATTATAAAATTTTGGATCATATACTTGAAAAAATCTTTGTGCACGTAACTCATAATTAATAACTGTTCCAGTACTTTCAAAAAAATTTGCAACAGGAATAGAAATATTAGCAATTTTTAAAGTTCTAGTATTTTGATGATCCATTACAATAATATTAGTAAAATTTTTTAAAATTTTATTTAAATAAAATTTTGGAAATGAATAAAATAAATCATTTTCTACAACAATTAAAGTAGTATTTTTTTTTTTTTTAACTTTATCAAAAGACTTATTTAAAGATAAACCATTAATTATAGAAAGTCCTAAAGAATTTGCTTGTGGAGTTAATAAAATTAAACCAACATGAAAACCTAATTTTTTTAAAGTTAATGAAAGATTATAAGAAGATTTTATTAAAGATAAATTTCTAGAATGAGAACCAGAAACTATTAGTATTTTTTTTGATTTTAATAATATTTTAGAAACATATAATGCTTTTTCTTTTATTTCATTTTTAATTTTTATATTTAAATTATTTTTTTTATTTATATTGCTTAAAATACAATTTATAAAAAATATTTGATCAAATATATTAGAATTAAATGAACAAGATGAAACATCTTCTAACTTAGTTGTCTTAATAGATGTTAAAAATAAGAACTTTTTTTTGTTAATAAAAGAATTATTTATAGCAAAATTATGCCAATTTGGAATATTATTTTTTTTTAAAAATTTATTTGATCTTTTTTTTAAAGCTTGTCTAATTGATAAAGCTAATCTTGAAGAAGTTTGAGTAATATCTTCTCCTAAAACTAATATTGAATCATAATCTTCTACTTCTTTTAAAGAAGGAATATGAAAAACATTTTTTTTTATGATTTTTAAAATTAATTGTGTACATTCATGATCAATATCAATCATACCTGTAGAGAAATTCTCACTTCCAACTAATTCTTTCAAAGCAAAATTAGTTTCAATACTAGCTCTTGATGAACCAATTCCTAAAACTAAATTAGAATTTTTTAAAATTTTTACAATTTTTTTAATACTTTTTTTAAAACTTATTTGTTTTTCAAAAATATTATTTTTTTTAAAATAAAAATATTTTGGTCTATTTAAAGCATTTGAATAACCATACCCAAAACGACCTAAATCACATAAAAAATAATTGTTAATATCTTCATGATATCTATTTTCAATACGTATGATTTTATTATATCGTTCACCTGCAATTATATTGCATCCAATACTACAATGTGAACAAATACTAGGAGCATTTTGAATATCCCATTTTCTAGAATAATTTTCAGAATAAGTTTTATCTGTAAAAACACCTGTTGGACAAACATCAATTAAATTTCCAGAATATTCACTCTCTAAATCACCATCTTTAAATCTTCCAAAATAAATATTATTACTCAATCCATAAACATTAAAATCTTTTCCATCAGCATAATCTCGATAATACCTTACACATCTATAACATGATATACATCGATTCATTTCATGCGATATAAAATTTCCAAGATATTGGCTTTTATAAATTTTTTTATCAAATCTATATCGACGTGAATAATGTTTACTCATCACAGTCATATCTTGTAAATGACAATTTCCTCCTTCTTCACAAACAGGACAATCATGAGGATGATTTAACATTAATAATTCAATAATGTTCTTTCTAAACATAAAAGATTCTTGATCATTAATTGTAATAACTATATTTTTTTCAACTGGAGTCATACAAGACATAACTAATCTTCCATGAGAATCATTTTTATCTTGATATTTTTTAACTGCACATTGTCTGCATGCTCCAATACTACCTAATTTTGGATGCCAGCAAAAATAAGGAATATTAAATCCTAAATTTAAACAAGATTCAAGTAAATTATGTGATTTATTAACAAAATACTTTTTTCCATCTATATAAATTTTAACCATAATAAATTTTTCCAAATTTTTAAAATTTAATAAAAAAAAAGAAATAATAAATATTTATGTATTCTAATAAAATTTATAAATATTTTTTTTTTGTTTTTTTTTTAATTCTTTTTATATAATTTTTAAATATTAATTAAATTCCAGAAATTTTTTTTACAATTTTTTTTTTTATTTTTATAATTCCCTTTTCAAACTCTGAACGAAAATATTTTATTGCACTTTTTAAAGGTGATATCGCACCTGGTGCATGAGCACAAAAAGTTTTTCCAGGACCCATTTGAAAACATAAATTCTCTAAAATTTCTAAATCTCCTGAATTTCCATTTTTTTTTTTAATAGATTCTAAAATTTTTACAATCCATGGAAGTCCATCTCGACAAGGTGTACATAACCCACAAGACTCTCGAGAAAAAAACTTTTCTAAATTTAATACTAAAGAAATAATATTCACTTTATTATCTACAGCAAATGCTAACCCAGTTCCTAATCTACTTCCAACATTTTGTATACTTAAAAAACCCATTTTTACATCAAGATGTTTTTGAGTTAAAAAATCAGTTCCAGCTCCTCCAGGAAGCCAAGCTTTTAATTTTAAACCATCTTTAATTCCATGAGCATAATCTTCAAGTATCTCTCTTGCAGTAGTACCAAAAGGAAGTTCCCAAACTCCTGGATTTTTAACAGAACCAGAAAAACCCATTAATTTAGTACCAGAATCCTCATTTTTTGACAAATTTTTATACCATTCAACTGAATGAGAAATAATAGCTGGAATATTTGATAAAGTTTCAACATTATTAATACAAGTTGGGTAACCCCATAATCCTAAATTCGCTGGAAAAGGAGGTTTTAATCTAGGATTAGCTCTTTTCCCTTCTAAAGAATTAATTAATGCTGTTTCTTCTCCACAAATATATCTTCCAGCTCCAGTATGTAAATATAATTCAAAAGAAAAATTAGTATTTAAAATATTTTTTCCTAAAAAATTTTTTTTATATGCTTCTTTTATTGCTTTAATCAATATTTTTTCAGGAACTACATATTCTCCTCGTAAAAATATATATCCACATGAAACTTTTAAAGCAAAAGCACTAATTATAATCCCTTCAATTAATTGATGAGGACAATTTTCTATTATCCATCGATCTTTATATGTTCCTGGTTCCATTTCATCAGCATTACATATTAAATATCTTTTTTTATGTTCTTCATTTTTTGGCATTAAACTCCATTTTAATCCAGTTGAAAAACCAGCACCTCCTCTACCTTTTAATCCAGATCGTAAAACTTTATCAATGACACTATTAGAATTCATATCTTTTAAAGATTTTAACAAAGATTTATATCCATTTTTATTAATATATTCTTTAATCCATACAGTTTCTTTATCTTTTCTAAATCTCCAAGTTAAAGGATGCGTTTCTTCTGATAAATTTTTATATTTCATTTTATCGAATCCAATAATTTTAAAATAGAACTTTTGTTTACATTAAAATATGTTTTTTCATTAATCATAATAACAGGACCTTTATCACAAGCTCCTAAACAACAAATAGGAAGAAAGGTAATATTTTTATCTCTTGTAGTCTTTCCAAACTTAATATTCAAAGTTGTATTAATTATTTTTTTTATTTTTTTATATCCTAAAACATAACATACCATGCTATCACAAATTTTAATTACATAACGACCAACAGGTTTTCTAAAAATTTGACTATAAAAAGTCGCTACGCTTTCTATATCACTAATAGAAATATTTAATATTTCAGAAATAAATTTTATAGAACTATCAGAAACCCAACCATAATATTTTTGAACAATTTTTAAAGATTCAATTAACACTGATTGACTTGTTGGAAAATTATTTTTTATTTTTAAAATCTCAGATTTTATTAAAGAATTTATAAAATGTTTTTCTTGACTATTTTTTTTTTTTATCATTTTTTTTACCTATCTACATCAGACATAACGAAGTCAATACTTCCTAAATAAGTAATTAAATCTGATATAACACTACCATTAATTACTGAAGGAATTTGTTGTAAATGAGGAAAACTTGGAGTCCTAATTCTAGTACGATAACTCATCGTATTTCCATCACTAATTATATAATAACTATTAATTCCTTTTGTAGCTTCAATCATTTGAAAACTTTCTCCAACAGGAATAACTGTTCCCCAAGAAACCTGTAAAAAATGTGTTATTAAAGTTTCAATATTTTGTAAAGTACGTTGTTTATATGGAGGAGTAGTTAAAGGATGATCAGTTTTATAATCTCCTTCTGGCATATTTTTTAAACATTGATCTAAAATTTTTAAACTCTGATATATTTCTTCAACTTTTAACATAACTCTACTATAACAATCACTAATACCATTACCTAATGGAACTTCAAATTCAAAATTTTGATATCCTGAATAAGGTCTAACTTTTCTAATATCAAAATTTGCACCAGTTGCTCTTAAACCAGATCCAGTAACTCCCCAATTTAAAGCATCTTTTAAACAATAATTTGCAACTCCTTTAGAACGAGAAATTAATATACTATTCTTTAAAGCTATTTTTGTATATAAATCTAATCTTTTAGGAAGCCATTCTAATAATTCTTTTAAAGAAATGTTCCAACCTTGAGGTAAATCATGAGCAACACCTCCAATTCTAAACCAGGCTGGATGCATTCTAAATCCAGTAATAAATTCTATTACATCATATACTTTTTGTCGATCAGTAAAAGCTAAAAAAACTGTACTCATAGCTCCAACATCTTGAATAAAAGTAGATATATATAATAAATGACTATTTATTCTAAATAATTCAGATAACATAATTCTAATAAATTCAACTCGAGAAGAAACCTTTATTCCTGATAATTTTTCAATAGACAAAATATATGGCATTTCATTTACACATCCTCCTAAATATTCCACTCTATCTGTATATGGAATATAACTATGCCAAGATTGTCTTTCTCCCATTTTTTCAGCTCCTCTATGATGATAACCAATATCAGGAACACAATTAACTATTTTTTCTCCTTTTAATTGTAAAACGATTCTAAATGCTCCATGTGCAGAAGGATGATTTGGTCCTAAATTCAAAAACATAAAATCTTCATTTTTATCTTTTCTTTTCATTCCCCATTCTTCTGGTCGAAACTTTAAATTATTCATTTCTAAATCTTGTAACTCTTCATTTAAATAATATGGAGAAAACTCAGTTGCTCTTGCAGGATAATCTTTTCTTAAAGGATGACCTTTCCATCTCTTTGGCATAATAATTCTAGTTAAATGAGGATGTCCAATAAAAGAAATTCCAAACATATCCCAAACTTCTCTTTCATACCAATTCGCATTTAAAAAAAATTTTGTAATAGTATCAATTTTTAATTTTTTTTCAAATAAAGGAACTTTTATTATAATATCAGAATTATTAGAAATAGATAAAAAATGATAAAAAACAGAAAAATCAGATTTTGGAAATAAATTTTTATGTACACGAACTCTTTCATCAATGGCACTTAAATCAAATAACATATCATAAAATTTATTTTCTTGACATAAAAATGAGATAACTTTTAATAAATTTTTTCGATCCAACCAAACTATAGGACATGAAATTTTAGTTGATTGAATAAAAAACATTTTTTTACCAAAACGATTATATAACTCTTTAATAATAGAGGTTTTATAATATTTTTTACATTCACTATCATTTGAAAAAAGATTATTTTTATTAAAATCTATCATAAATTTAAGAACACCTTATTAGAAAATTCTAGAGAGTTAATAATAATTATTTTAACTATTTTTTTTAAAAAAAAAAAATAATTTTTAAAACTAAATTTCATTTGGATTTTTAAAGTCATACATAGATTTTACTCTTAAATGATTATTTTTTTTTTGAGATTTTAAATTAGCTTTATAAATTTTTTGATCTCCAATAATCCATGATAAAGGTCTTCTCTCTTTTGAAATAGATTTTTGTAAAAGCATCAATCCTTGAATATAAGCTTCTGGTCTTGGAGGACAACCAGGTATATAAACATCTACAGGAAGAATTTTATCTATACCTTGAACAACAGAATAAATATCATACATTCCTCCAGAATTTGCGCATGATCCCATTGAAATAACCCATTTTGGTTCTAACATCTGATCATATAAACGTTTTATAATAGGAGCCATTTTAATAAATGGAGTACCTGCAATTACCATAACATCTGCTTGTCTTGGAGAAGCTCTTAAAACTTCTGAACCAAAACGAGATATATCATGAACAGAAGTAAATGCAGTTACCATTTCTACATAACAACAAGATAAACCAAAATTATAAGGCCATAAAGAATTTTTTCTTCCCCAATTTACTAAATTATGTATAATTTTTTTTAAATTTCCAAAAAAAATATTACCTTTTAAAGATTTTTCAAGAGGATCAGAACAAATTTTTTTTTCTATTTTAGTATTTTTTTTTTTTTGATTAAAATGTATTTTTGTTAAAGTATATTTCATATAAAAATCTCTTTTTAAAAATAAAATTTATAATTAATTTCTTAAATTTTTATTATTTAAATACATACAATTTAATGCTTTAATCCTAAATAAATATAACAAAGATAATAATATCATAAAAATAAAAATTAATGCTTCTATAAAACCAGTCCAACCACATTCTCTTACACAAACAGACCAAGAATATAAATACATTGATTCAATATCAAATATTACAAAAAAAATTGCAATCAAATAAAATTTAATAAAAAATCTTATATGTACTCCACCAGTAGATGGAGTTCCAGATTCAAAAGGAATATTTTTAGATTTTGAGTAAGACCTCTCTCCTAAAATAAAACTCATGACTAAAGAAATAAAACAAAAGAAAAATACAAGAAATACAAAAAAAAATACACCAACATACTCAATTATTTCTTGATTCATAAAAAATATTCCTTTTTTTTTGTAAATTAATTTATAAAGTATATATAATTAAAAAATTAAATCTTCTTTTAAAATATAAGATTCTTTAAAATATATTTATCTCATGTAAAATAATAATTTTTAACGTATAATAACATTAATTAATAATTTTTTTAAAAACTGTTTTAAAAAAATAATTTATAAATAATCAATATAAAAAATTTTTTATAAAATACTTGAGGTCTTATAAAAAAGCCCACATTCTATTATTATTAAGAATTATATTTATAAAAAATTTTAATAAAAAATATTTTAACAATCAATATAGGAAAATATATGGGTAAAATTATTGGAATAGACTTGGGTACCACAAATTCTTGTGTTGCAATAATGGATGGTAAAGAAGCAAAGGTTTTAGAAAACTCTGAAGGAGAAAGAACAACTCCTTCAATTATTGCTTATACGGAAAATGGAGAAATTTTAGTTGGTCAACCTGCTAAAAGACAATCAGTTACAAATCCAAAAAATACATTATTTGCAATAAAAAGATTAATTGGAAGAAAATTTACAGATGAAGAAGTACAACGCGATATCGAAATAATGCCTTATAAAATAATTAAATCAAATAATAATGATGCATGGATTAATATTAAAAATAAAAAACTTGCTCCACCTCAAATTTCTGCTGAAATTTTAAAAAAAATGAAAAAAACTGCAGAAGATTATTTAGGAGAAAAAGTTTTTGAAGCTGTAATAACTGTTCCTGCATACTTTAATGATACACAAAGACAAGCTACAAAAGATGCTGGAAAAATTGCAGGATTAAAAGTAAAAAGAATAATTAATGAACCAACTGCTGCAGCTTTAGCTTACGGATTAGACAAAAATAAAGGTAATAGAACAATTGCTGTATATGACTTAGGTGGAGGAACTTTTGATATTTCAATAATAGAAATAGATGAAGTTGATAAAGAAAAAACATTCGAAGTCTTATCAACTAATGGAGATACACATTTAGGAGGAGAAGATTTTGATAGTAGATTAATAAATTATTTAGTAAAAGAATTTAAAAAAGACCAAGGATTTAACTTAAAAAATGATTCTTTAGCTATGCAAAGATTAAAAGAAGCTGCTGAAAAAGCTAAAATAGAATTATCTGCTTCTAAAGAAACTAACGTTAATCTTCCTTATATTACAGCTGACTCAAACGGACCAAAACATCTTAATATTAAAGTTACAAGATCAAAATTAGAATCACTTGTAGAAGATTTAATTAATAAATCAATAAAACCACTAGAAACAGCTTTAAAAGACGCAAAATTATCTATAAAAGACATAGATGATATTATTTTAGTAGGTGGACAAACAAGAATGCCAATGGTTCAAAAAAAAGTATCTAGTTTTTTTGGAAAAAAACCAAGAAAAGATGTAAATCCAGATGAAGCAGTAGCAGTAGGAGCAGCAGTACAAGGTGGAGTTTTAGCAGGAGATGTAAAAGATGTACTTTTATTAGATGTAACACCTTTATCTCTTGGAATCGAAACAATGGGAGGAATTATGACTCCTTTAATTAATAAAAATACAACTATTCCTACAAAACATAGTCAAGTATTTTCTACCGCAGAAGATAATCAATCTGCAGTTACAATTCATGTTCTACAAGGAGAAAGAAAAAAATCCATTGACAATAAATCATTAGGACAATTTAATTTAGATGGAATTCAACCAGCTCCAAGAGGAATGGCTCAAATAGAAGTAACTTTTGATATAGATTCTAATGGAATTTTACATGTATCTGCAAAAGATAAAAAAACAGGAAAAGAACAAAAAATTACAATACAATCATCATCTGGACTAAAAGAAGAAGAAATTAAAAAAATGATATCTGAAGCAGAAGCAAATGCGGAAGAAGATAAAAAATTTGAAGAACTAGTCCAAATTAGAAATCAAGGTGATCAAATTTCTCATAGTACAAAAAAACAACTAAAAGAATGTCAAGATAAATTAAGTGATACAGATAAAAAATCTATTGAAATAGCTTTAAAAAATTTAGATAATTCATTAAAATTAGAAAATAAAGAAAATATAGAAAAAAATATACAAGAATTATTGAAAGAATCTTCAAAATTAATTGAAGCAACTAAAACAGAACAAAAACCTGAACAAAATAATCAAAAAAATAAAAATAAAACAAAAAAAGATTCTAATGTAGTTGATGCAGAATTTGAAGAAGTGAAAGATAAAAAAAAATAAATTAAATTTTTAAAACATTAAAAAAATTGTAATAAATTAAAACGGACTCTAAAAAAAAATAAAAAAATAAAAAAAAGTCCGTTTTAAAAAATAATTTCACATTAGCAAGGTATATTTTAATCAAATGACTAAAAAAGATTATTATGAAATGTTAAATATTTCAAAATCTGCAAATGATAGAGAAATTAAAAGAGCATATAAAAGATTAGCAGTGAAATATCATCCTGACAGAAATAAAAATAGTAAAAATTCTGAAAAAAAATTTAAAGAAATAAAAGAAGCATATGAAATTTTAATAAATCCAGAAAAAAGAGAAGCATATGATAAATACGGACATTCTGCTTTCGATAATAATGCTTCTAATAATCAATATCATGAAAGTTTTACTCATACAACAGATTTTGGAGATATCTTTGGAGATGTTTTCGGAGATATTTTTGGAAATAGTAGAGAAGAAAATTCTAAAGGATCTGATCTACAGTATAATTTGAATTTAGATTTAGAAGATGCTGTAAAAGGAGTTACTAAAAAAATTTATATTCCATCTTTAAAAACTTGTAATAAATGTCATGGAAAAAAAACAGAATTTGGAACTGATCCAGAAATATGTAAAACATGTAATGGAAACGGAAATATACATACTAGAAAAGGTTTTTTTACTGTTCAACAAACTTGTCCAGTATGTAATGGCAAAGGAAAATTTGTAAAAAATCCATGCAAAACATGTTATGGACACGGAAGAATTAAAACAACAAAAAAATTATCTATTAAAATTCCTGCTGGAATAGATAATAACGATAAAATTCGATTAAATAATGAAGGAGAAATCGGAGAAAATAATGCTCCTGCAGGAGATTTATATATTAAAATAAAAGTTAATGAACATCAAATTTTTAAAAGAGAAAAAAATAATTTATTTTGTGAAATACCGATAAATTTTACGATGGCTGCATTAGGAGGTATAGTTGAAGTACCAACATTAAATGGAAAAATTAAATTAAAAATACCACCTGAAACACAATCTAATAAATTATTTAGAATTCCAGGAAAAGGAGTTCAATCTATTAAAAATAATTATATTGGAGATCTTTTATGTAAAGTTGTAATAGAAACACCAATAAACTTAAATAAAAATCAAAAAAAATTATTATATAAACTTGGAAAAAGTTTAGAAAAAAATAAAAATAAAAAAAATAGTCCTAGATCTAAAAGATTTTTTGATGGAGTAAAAAAATTTTTTGATTCGCTCACAAAATGAATTTTATATAAATCAGTATTATATTCTAAAATAAAATAAAAAAATTTAGAGATAATACTGATAAAATCAGTTTTTAAAATTATTTAATCAAATTAATTATTTTCATTAATTTTTTTAATTTTTATTAATAAATTAGATTTATATCGTGCTACTTTATTCTTATGTATTATTCCTTGCAAAGAATATTTATCTAAAATAGATTGCATTTGAATAAAAGAAAACATTGCTTTATTAAAATTATTTTTAGATATATAAAATAAAACCCTCTTTATATAAGTTTTAATTCTAGAACGTTTTTTATTATTTGTTCTTTTTCTTTTTTCAGATGCTATTGCATCTTTTTTTGAAGATTTAATATTAGCCAAAACATATTCCTTATATTAAAATATATTGTATTATATTCTTTTATTATACAAATAAAGTTTTTATATACAAAAAAATATTTAAAAAATTTTTTAAAATATTTAAAAAAAAAAAAATTGTTTTAAAAAATAAATAATTTTATATTTAAATATTTAAAATATAAAAATTATTAAAAAAGTATTAAAATAATGAGAAAAATAATGAAAAATTTTAAAAAAACTTTACAATTACCTCAAACAAATTTTTCTATGAGAGGAAATTTACCACTAAAAGAAAAAGAAATATTAATAGAATGGAAAAAAAAAAATATATATAAATCTATAATTAATTCAAAAAAAAAATTAAAAAAATTTATTATTAATGATGGACCTCCTTATGCTAATGGAAATATTCATATTGGACATGCTCTCAATAAAATTCTAAAAGATATTATTATTAAATTTAAAAACTTATCTGGATATTATGTACCTTTTATTCCATGCTGGGATTGTCATGGTTTACCTATTGAACATAGTATTGAAAAAAAATATAAAAAAAAATTCAAAAATTTTAGTAAAAAAAAAATTCGAGAAAAATGTAGGAAATATGCTCTTAATCAAGTAAAAAATCAAAAAAAAGATTTTATTAGATTAGGAATATTAGCCGATTGGAAAAATCCATTATTAACTATGGATTATAAAAATCAATCAAATATTATAAAAATATTATTAAAGATATTAAAAAAAAAATATTTATATCAAGGATTAAAACCAATACATTGGTGTATAGAATGTCAATCTTCCTTAGCAGAAGCAGAAGTAGAATATAAAGAAAAAACATCTGAATCAATTTACTTTTCTTTAAAATCTATTGAAAAAAAAAAAATATTACAAATATTTAATATAAATAAAAATATTATTATACAAAAAAAAATATATTTAATTGTCTGGACAACAACTCCTTGGACATTACCAGCAAGCCAAGCAATTTCTATAAATCCAAATTTTATTTATAAATTGATTGATACTAAAAAAAAAATTTTTATTATAGAAGAATCAAGAACTAATGAAATCTTAAAAATTATTAATATTAAAAAATATAAAATTCTTTCATCTATAAAAGGAAACAAATTAGAAAATTCAAAATTTTATCATCCTTTTTTAAATAATAAATTAGAAATAATATTAAGCAATCATGTTGTTTCAGATGTTGGAACAGGAATAGTTCATACTGCTCCAGCTCATGGACAAGAAGATTATATTGCTTGCAAAAAATATAACATATCTCCAAAAAACTTTATTGATTCTTTTGGAAACTATAAGAAAAAAATACACAAAAAATTAAATAATAAAAATATTTTTAATATAAATTTAATTATAATTAATCTTTTAAAAAAAAATAATTCTTTATTAAAAAAAAATGCAATAAAACATTCTTATCCTTACTGTTGGAGACACAAAACACCAGTAATATTTCGATCAACAAATCAATGGTTTATAAATTTAAATAGAAAAAAATTTAAAGAAAAAACAATAAAAATAATAAAAAAAGTTTCTTGGATTCCAAAATGGACAAAAGAAAATATGGTTTCTTTAGTTGATAAAAGACCAGACTGGTGTATTTCTAGACAAAGATCATGGGGAGTTCCTTTACCTTTTTTTATACATAAAAAAACTAAAAAATTACATAAAAATACAAAAATTTTTTTAAAAAAAATTATAAAATTAATAAAAAAAAATGGAATAGAAGAATGGTGGAAAATTGATAAAAATAAATTGTTAAAAAATGATTCAAAAAATTATAAAAAATCTAAAGATATTCTAGATGTATGGTTTGAATCTGGATGTATGTATACTTCTTCTATATATAAAAAAAATAAAAATCAAAAAAAAATTTCAAATTTATATATAGAAGGATCAGACCAACACAGAGGATGGTTTATGTCTTCCTTAATAATATCATCTTTATTACAAAAAACATCTCCATATAAAAAAGTTATAACTCATGGTTTTACAATTGATAAAGACGGAAAAAAAATGTCAAAATCTATTGGAAATACTATTAGTCCAAATTCTATAATTAAAAAGTATGGAGCTGATATATTACGTTTATGGGTTGCTTCTAGTAATTATTCTAAAGATATTTCAATTTCTGAAAAAATATTAAAACAAACAGCAAATTCTTATAGAAAAATTCGAAATACAGCTAGATTTTTTTTAGGAAACATATATGACTTTAATCCTAAAAAAAATTCTATAAAAAAAAAAATGTTACAAATAGATGTTTGGGCTATTAAAAAAGCATTTAAAATACAAAAAAAAATAATTAATTCATATAAAAAATATCAATTTCATAAAGTAATAAAATTAATATTAAACTTTTGTTTTATAGACATGAGTTCAATATATTTAGATATTATTAAAGACCGTTTATATACATCTTCTAAAAATGGAATAAATAGAAGAAGCTGTCAAACTACAATATTTACTATACTTCAAATGTTAAATATTTGGATTTTTCCAATTATTCCATTTACATCATATGAAATATGGAAAAATATTCCTAACAAAAAAAAATCAATAGATATTTTTAAAAAAAGATGGTTTAAAAAAAAATTTTCATATTCTGAAAAAAAATATATTGGTAATAAAAATTGGAAAAAAATTTTTAAAATAAAAAATGAAATTAATAGACTTATAGAAAAAAAAAAAGAAAAAAAAGAAATTAAAAATTCTTTAAAAATTTCCCTTACTATATTTTTAAAAAAAAAATTATTTAAAACATTAAAAGTTCTTGAAAAAGAATTAAAATATATTTTTTTAACTTCTGAATGTTTTATTAAAAAATTTTCTAAAGCACCAGAAAATTTAAAAACTAATAAATTTATTAAAAATATTAAAATTCAATTAAAATTAAATAAAGGAAAAAAATGTAAAAGATGTTGGAATTATTTTAAAAAAAAAAATGAATCTGAACTAATTTGTAAAAAATGTTTGTCTAATATTTTAGGAAAAGAAATAAATAGAGTATTTGCATAAATGAAAATTTTTTTTTTAAAAAAAAAAAAATTATATATTATTTTATTAAATTTTATAATATTTTTAGATTATTATATCAAATCATTAATCTTAAAAAATTTTGCAATTAATCAAATAAAAGTTATTTCATTAAATATAAATATTTTATATGTTAAAAACTATGGTTTAATCTTTGGACTTTTTTCTGTCATAAAAATATTTCAAAATAAATATTTATTCATAATTTATTTTTCAATTATTTTTTTATTAATTTTTAAAATATACAAATTAATTATAAAAAATACAAAAAATAATTTTTCATTAATTTTAATAGTAAGTGGTTCTATAGGAAATTTAATTGATCGAATAAAATATGGATATATAATAGATTTTATTGATTTTCATTATAAATCTCTTCATTTTCCTATATTTAACATATCTGATTTTAGTATATCTATTGGTATAATAATATATGTTCTAAAAATACTTAATTCAAAAAAATTTTAAAATTTATATAAAAAAATTTATCATCTAATTTTAAATAATTAAACATAATTATTTTTTTTAAAAAATTTTATATTAAATAAAATTATTATTAAAAATATAAAATCTAATATGAAATATTTAAAAAAATATAAATAAAAAATATTTTAAAAAAATTTTAAAAAAAAATTTAAAATTTTTTTTTAAATATATTAACAAATAATTTTAAGGAAAAAAAATGGAAAATAAAAAAATTAGACTTGCAATTTCTGGAGCATTAGGAAAAATGGGAAAAAGTTTAATTAAAGAATCTAAAAAAAATAAAAAAATTAAATTAAAATTACTTTTATTAAAAAAAAAAAATTCATTAAATATTAAAAAATTAAAAAAAATTATAAATACTAAAAAAAGAAATATATCTATTGAAGATAAAATAAAAAAAAATAATGATTTTGATGTACTAATAGATTTTACAAATCCTAAAAACACAATGAAAAATTTAAAATTTTGTTATAAAAATAATAAAAAAATAATTATTGGAACTACCGGATTAACAAAAAAAAACTATAAAAAAATAAAAAAAAAATCTAAAAAAATAAGTATATTACATTCACCAAATTTTAGTATTGGAATTAATTTAATTTTAAAACTTTTAGAAATTACAACAAAAAATATTGGTTTATATTCAGACATTGAAATTTTTGAATCTCATCATAGAAATAAATTAGATGCTCCTTCTGGAACCGCTCTTCATTTAGGAAAAAAAATAGCAAAAACAATGAAAAAAGATTTTTCTAAAATTTCTGTACTAAATAAAGATCATAAAAATTATAAAAGAAAAAAAAATGAAATAGGATTTAATAGTATTAGAGCAGGAGGAATTGTTGGTGAACATTCTGTTATGTTTATAAATAAAGAAGAAAAAATAAAAATACAACATCAAGCATTTAATAGAAAAACTTTTTCTAAAGGAGCAATTAAATCTGCAATTTGGATATTTTCTAAAAAAAATGGATTATTTACAATGGAAGATGTTTTAAAAAAATAATTATAGAAAAAAATTAAAAATATAAAATATGTTTAAAAATTATAAATCAAATTTCATTATTCATTTAAATTTTTTAAATAAAAAAAATAAAATTTTTTATAATACACTAATTTTTATATACTAAATAAAATTTTTTCAATCAACCAAAAAACTTTGGAGAAAATTTGAAAAACACAGCCGTTTTAATTCTTGAAGATGGAAGTAAATTTTATGGAAAATCTATTGGAGTATATGGAATAAATAACGGAGAAATTGTTTTTAACACATCTATGACTGGATATCAAGAAATTTTAACTGATCCGTCTTATGAAAATCAAATTATTACTTTTACTTATCCTCATATAGGAAATGTAGGAGTAAACAAAAATGATGAAGAATCTAAATTTATACATGCAAAAGGAGTAATTATAAAAAATATATCACCAATTGCAAGTAATTATAGAAGTGAAGAAACATTACAAGAATATTTAAAAAAAAAAAATATATTAACTATTACAAATATTGATACAAGAAAATTAACAAAAAAAATAAGAAAAACAGGTTCTCAAAAAGGTTGTATTGTATGTTTAAAAAAAATTCCAAATTTTAAAAATTATAAAGAAATTTTAAAATATAAAAAATTAAAATTTTCAAAAAAAAATGATTGTAAAAAAATAAAAATAAATAACATTAATAATAAAAAAAAATATCTTTATAAAAATTTTATAAGTTTAACATATGAAAAATTTTTAAAAATTAAAAAAAAACATATTGTTATTTATAATTTTGGAATTAAAAATAATATTATAAAAATGCTACTTAAAAAAAAATGCAAACTTACGATTGTTCCACAAAATACAAAATATAATGAAATATTACAATTATCACCTGATGGAATATTTCTTTCTAATGGTCCTGGAGATCCAAGAAAATTAAAAAAATCAATAAAATCTATAAAAAAATTAATGCATTATAATTTTCCAATGTTTGGAATTTGTTTAGGTCATCAAATACTTGGTTTAGCTAATAAAGCTAAAATTATTAAAATGAAATTTGGGCATCATGGAGGAAATCATCCTGTACAAAATGTTAAAACAAAAAAAATTATTATTACTTCTCAAAATCATAATTATGTAATAGAAAAAAATACCTTACCTAAAAATATTAAAATTACTTATATCTCTCTTTTTGATTATACAATTCAAGGAATATCTATCAAAAACAAACCTATTTTTAGTTTTCAAGGACATCCTGAATCTAATCCAGGACCAAACGATGCATCATTTTTATTTAAATATTTTATAAAACTAATAAATAAAAAAAAAATAAAAATTTAAAACGAGAATAATATGCCAAAAACTAAAAAAATAAAATCGATATTAATATTAGGAGCAGGTCCAATAATTATTGGACAAGCTTGCGAATTTGATTATTCAGGAGCTCAAGCTTGTAAAGCATTAAAAGAAGAAGGTTATAAAATAATTTTAATTAATTCAAATCCAGCAACTATAATGACAGATCCAGAAATATCCGATAAAACTTATATTGAACCTATTCATTGGAAAATAGTTAAAAAAATTATAAAAAAAGAAAAACCAGACGCTTTATTACCAACAATGGGAGGACAAACAGCTTTAAATTGTGCATTAAAATTACATAATAAAAATATTTTATCAAAATTTAAAGTAAAAATGATTGGAGCAACAGTAAAATCAATAAAAAAAGCAGAAGACAGAAATCTTTTTAGAAAATCTATGAAAAAGTTAAAAATTGAAATGCCTAAATCAGGTATTGCTCACTCTTTAAAAGAAGCAATAAAAATTTCTAAAAAAATAGGTTTTCCTTGTATTATTAGACCATCTTTTACTATGGGAGGAACAGGAGGAGGTATAGCTTATAATATTCAAGAATTTAAAAAAATTTGTGAAAAAGGATTAAATTTATCACCAACAAAAGAATTATTAATTGATGAATCAATGATTGGTTGGAAAGAGTATGAAATGGAAGTTGTAAGAGATAAAAATGATAACTGTATTATAGTTTGTTCAATAGAAAATATAGATCCGATGGGAATTCATACAGGAGATTCAATAACAGTTTCACCAGCTCAAACTTTAAGTGATAAAGAATATCAAATTATGAGAAATTATTCTATAAAAATTCTTAAAGAAATAGGAATTGAAACAGGAGGTTCAAACGTACAATTTGCAATAAATCCTAAAAACGGTAAAATAGTTGTTATTGAAATGAATCCTAGAGTCTCTAGATCATCTGCATTAGCTTCAAAAGCTACAGGATTTCCTATTGCAAAAATTGCTGCAAAACTTGCAATTGGATATACTTTAGATGAATTAAACAACACAGTATCTGGAGTAAATATACCAGCTTCTTTTGAACCATCAATAGATTATGTAGTAATTAAAATACCTAGATTTAATTTTGATAAATTTCCTTCTAGCAACAACAGATTAACCACACAAATGAAATCTGTTGGAGAAGTAATGGCAATTGGACGAACATTTCAAGAATCACTTCAAAAAGCTATGATTAGCTTAGAAATAGATTCTGATGGATTTAATTCAAAAATTATTAATTTTAAAAAAAAAAATAATATAAAAAATACTAAAAAAAAAATAAAAAAAGAATTAAAATATCCAGGACCAGATAGATTATGGTATATAGGAGATGCTTTTAGAAACAAAATTTCGATAAATAAAATAAATAAATTAACAAATATTGATTTATGGTTTCTTGCTCAAATTGAAAAAATAATAAAAATAGAAAAAATTATAAAAAAAAATCCAGATAAAATAAATAATAAAAAATTTTTAAAAAAAATAAAACAAAAAGGATTTTCAGATAAAAGAATAGGATATTTAATTCAAAAAACAGAAAAATATGTTAGAAAAATAAGAAATACAAAAAACATTCATCCAGTTTACAAAAGAGTAGATTCCTGTGCTGCAGAATTTAAAACATCTATTTCATATATGTATTCTACATGGGAAGAAGAATGTGAAGCTAAACCAACAAAAAATAAGAATAAAATTATAATTTTAGGAAGTGGACCAAATAGAATAGGACAAGGTATAGAATTTGATTATTGTTGTGTACATGCTGCGCAAGCCTTAAAAGAAAATAATTTTGAAACAATTATTATTAATTGTAATCCAGAAACAGTATCAACTGATTATGATACTTCTAATAGATTATACTTCGAACCAATAACTTTAGAAAATGTATTAGAAATAATAAAAATTGAAAAACCAATGGGAATAATTATTCAATTTGGAGGACAAACGCCATTAAAATTAGCTAAAAGTTTAACAAAAGAAAATATTAAAATTATTGGAACAAGTTCAGAATCTATTGAAAAATCTGAAAATAGAAAAAAATTTCAAAAAATAATTAATAAATTAAATTTAAAACAACCAAAAAATTCTACTGTAACAAATATATTAGAAGCAAAAAAAGAAATAAAAAATATTAAATACCCGATTATGATTAGACCATCATATGTTTTAGGTGGTAAATCTATGGAAATAATATATAACTTTAATCATTTAAAAAAATATTTTTTAAATAGATTAAAAAATAATGAAAATCAACCAGTTTTAATAGACCACTATTTAGAAAAATCTATAGAAGTAGATGTTGATGCTATTTATGACGGAAAAAATATACTTATTGGAGGTATTATGGAACATATTGAACCAGCTGGAATACATTCAGGAGATTCAGCTTGTTCACTCCCATCATATACATTAAACAAAAAAATATTAAAAAAAATTAAAAAACAAGTAAAAAAAATCTCTTTTGAATTAAAAATAAAAGGATTAATAAATATACAATTTGCAATTAAAAATAAAAAAATATATATCATAGAAGTAAATCCAAGAGCATCAAGAACAATTCCTTTTATTTCTAAAGCAACAGGAATTCCTCTAGCAAAAATAGCAACTAAAGTAATGATTGGTATTAATTTAAAAAAACAAAATTTTTTTAAAGAAGAAATTAATTTAAAATATTTTTCTGTTAAAGAAGCTGTTTTTCCATTTAATAAATTTTCTAATTCAGATCCAATACTTGGTCCAGAAATGAAATCTACTGGAGAAGTTATGGGAATAGGAAAAAATTTTTCTGAAGCTTTTGGAAAAGCAATGTATGGAACTAAAAATATTATTAGTAATAAAAAAAGAACATTATTAGTTTTAAAAGAAGAAAATGAAAAAGATATTATAAAACTCGCAAAAAAATTAATAAAATTTAATTTTAAAATAGATACAATTGAAGAAAATTATTTACTTTTAAAAAAATATGGAATTAAATCTAAAAATATCCAGAAAACATATTTTATAAAAGAAAAAATGTCAAAACGTATAAAAAAAAAATATTCTTATATAATAAGCACAGCATATTCAAAAAAAGAAATTAAAAAAACTAAATTTATTAGAAAAAAAGCTATTCAATATCAAATATATTATAATACTACAATAAATGGAGCAATAGAATCAATTAAAACATTAAAATATAATCCATTTAAAAATATTATTTGTTTACAAAAATTTCATAAAATTGTAAAGAATTAAAATAATTATTTTTTTTTAAAAAAAATTATTAAAAAATTTATACATAAAAAATAATAAAAATTATTTTAAATTACTATTAAATTTTAAAAATAAAAATAAAAAATTAAAAAATATTTTTTTAAAAATAAATCTTCCTATAAAATTTTTTTTATAAAATTAATATCATTTAAAAATAAAAAATTTTTAAAAAAATTATTTATATATAAATAAAATTATTATAGGAAGAAAGTAATCTATTAAAATAGATAAATTATTAAAAATATTTTATTTAAATTTTTAATACTAAAATTTTTAAAAAATTTATAAAATATATTTTTTTTAAAAAAAAAATTATATTTTAAAATTACACTTTTTTTTAAAAAATTTTTTATCTTCTAATCTAAAAATTTTTAAATACCTACCCCAACAACAACCAGAATCAAGAGAAAAAATATTTTTTGAAATTTTTATATTTTTCAAAGAAGACCAATGTCCAAAAAAAATTAAAAAATCTTTATCTAATTCATTTTTTATATTAATCCAAGGAATAATATTATTATTAAAATGTGGAGGGGTATCTTTATAACTAAAATCTAATTCTCCATTTAAATAACAATATCTCATACGAGTAAAAACATTAACAATAAAACGAAAACGATCATATTTATTTAAATTGTTCGACCAAATGTTTGGAAAATCACCATTCATATAACGCAAATATTTTAAAAAATTTGTACCTAAAATATTTTTTTGAAACTCATTTGAAAAATTTAAAATTTCATTAAAATTCCATTTAGGAAAAATTCCTGCATGAGTCATAATTAATTTTCTTTTTTTATCATATTGTACTAAAGGAATATGTCTTAATTTATTTATAATATAATCTATATCTTTTTTTTCTAATAATTCTGAAATTTCTTTTTCTATAGATTTTTTATGAGTTCCATAATATATAGAAATTAAAGTTAAATCATGATTTCCTAAAACTAATCTTGCTTTATTTTTTAAGGAAAAAATATATTTTAAAACTTTAAAAGAATCAGGACCTCTCCCAACTAAATCTCCTGTAATCCATAATTCATCTGTAAGTATATTAAAATTTATTTTTTTTAAAAGAAACTTAAATTGATTATAACATCCATGAATGTCACCTATAAAATATGTACTCATAAATACTTTCTTTCCTTAAAAAAAATAAAAATAAAAAATAAAAAAAAGTATTTTTATTAAATAAAATAAAAAATATATAAAAAATCAATACAATTGTTTTTTTATTAAAAAATCTGTTAACAAACAATACTGCTTTACAGATAAATTTTCTGGTCTTAATTGAGAATTAATATCTAAATTAAACAAATCTTTTTCTGTAAAAAATTTTTTTAAACTATGTCTTAAAATTTTTCGTCTTTTATTAAAAGCTTCAAAAGTAATTTTACTTAATATATTCACATCAAATAATAAATTAGGAAATAGTTTATGTGGAATAAATTTTAAAAAAGTAGAATTTACTTTTGGAATAGGAAAAAAACAATTTTTTGAAATATCAAAAATTTTATTAATATTAAAAAAATATTGAGAAATTATACTTAATCGTCCGTAAAACTTAGTATTAGGATGCGCTAAAATTCTTTTAGAAACTTCTTTTTGAAACATTAAATGTAAATCTTGAAAAATAAAATGATTATTTGTTAAATAAATTAATAATTTTGTTGAAATATTATATGGCAAATTTCCAAAAATTCTTATACTTTTTTTATTATTTTTTAAATAAAATTTTAAAAAATCAAAA
This sequence comes from Buchnera aphidicola (Periphyllus acericola), assembly GCF_964019855.1. Classification (GTDB taxonomy): domain Bacteria; phylum Pseudomonadota; class Gammaproteobacteria; order Enterobacterales; family Enterobacteriaceae; genus Buchnera_J; species Buchnera_J aphidicola_BC. The sequence continues at coordinate 371,258 of NZ_OZ026466.1, read as the reverse complement.
TGTAAAACATTTTTTAAATAAAAATTTAATTTATTATATATATTTTTTTTTTTAAAAAAATTTATAACATCATTATCTATATCAATTACATTTAATTTATTTATAAAACCACACATAGGAATTGTTAAAGCTCCTAAACCTGGACCTATTTCAAATAATAAATCATTTTTTTTAGGATAAATAGAAGATATAATATTATTAATAACATTAGTATTTTTCAAAAAAATTTGACCAAAATATTTTTTTTGAAAAAATTTATTATTTAAAACTATTTTTTCAATCACTATAAAATCATCTCAAGTTATATAAAAAATTTTAAAAAATAAAATATTGTATAATTCAAAAAAAAAAAAAAAAAAAAAAAAAAAAAAAAAAAATTTAAAAAAATAAAATATTATACATATAAAAAAAATTTCATTTTATATAATTTCAAAATATAATTTTAAAAAAAAAAAATCGTTTAATATTATTTTATAAAAAGTAATTAAATATTTTTTATTATATAATAAAAAAATATTTTATTATTCTTTATAATTTTATAAATTTGAAATTTTTTTATCAAATTTTTATTTAAACTATAAAAAATTTATTTTTTTTAAAACAATTTTTTTAAAAAATATATTATTTATTAAAATAAAATAAATTAAATTTTTTAAAAATAAAATAAAAAATATTTACTTAAAAAATTTTATTATTTTATTATAATTTAAATATTACTAACAAATTAAGTACATAAAAATATAAACATCAAAAAATAATTTTTTATTATAAAACAAATTATTTATAATTGAAATATTTCTCTTATTATATAAATTCATATAAAATATTTAAATAATTTATATTTCGAAAGTGGAATAAAAAATATGGAATTATTATTTAATTATATATCTAGTCAACCATTAATTTATTTTTGTTTAATAATAGCATTTGTATCTTTTATAGAATCTTTAGCAATAATTGGTTTATTTATACCTGGAATGATGATAATGTCAACTTTTGGAGCTATTATCGCTAATTCACATGAAAAATTTTATCCTTCTTGGATTGCCTCAACAATAGGATGTTTATTAGGAGATTGGATATCTTATTTAATTGGCTTTAAATTTAAAAAATGGATTAATAAATTAAAAATATTTAAAAAATACAACATTATTATAGAAAAAATTATAAAAACATTAAATAAATATAGTGTATTAACAATATTTTTTGGAAAATTTATCGGACCAACTAGACCAATTATTCCGATCTTAGCAGGAATGTTAGACATACCTTTCATAAAAAAATTTTTTTTTCCAAATTTATTTAGTTGTATTATATGGCCAATTCTATATTTAATTCCTGGAATTTTAACAGTATTATTAATTAATGTTCCAGATAATAACGAAAATAATTATTTTAAAAAATTCTTTATATTTAATATTATAATAATTTTAATAAGCATATGGATTATTTTTAAAATTATAAAAAATACAAAAGATGATAAAATTACTTCTTTTTTAATTAAAAAAAAATTTTCTTGGATTCCAAAAATAATTTTAGTAATTGGAATTATAAATATTATTATATTACAATTTAATGAAAAAATGATAATTTTAAGATCTTCAATTATTAAAATATTTTATTTTTAAATGAAAATTATTTTAAATATTTAAACTAATTTTAAAAAAATGGCACGGGTAAAATTACCTAAATAATAACAATAAATATCGAAATAAAACGAAATTAATTAATATTACGTGCCTTTTAAATTTATTTAAAAATTTATATCCATATAAAATCAATATGTAAAAATTTATGTTTAATAGGATGTCTTTGTATTTCTTTTAAAAAAACTTTATTTTTTTTTTTATTTATAATTAAATTTATCACTTTATTAATTAAAATATTTTTATTAAATAAATTAATCATATCGTTTTGTTTTAATTGAATTAATAAAGACTTTTTGTTTTTTCCATAAATAATAGAAGGAAAAGTATCTTTTAAACGTAATTTCCTACTATTATTAGTGCCATTTTTTTTTCTTTTTGTTCCATAAAGAATGATCATATTTTTTCTCTCAAAATTATAAATTCAAAAAAATTTAAAAAATTATCTTCAAACAAAATATAAATATTAAATAATAATAGATGCTTGTAATTTTAACCAAGAAATTTCTTTATACCACAATAAATTATTTATTGTCTCTAAAATAATAGGTTTATAATTAAATCGTTTATCTTGAATTATAATTTTAAAAAAATTTTTTCCAATATATCCTAAACCTAAATTTTCATGTCTATCCTTTCGACTACCTAAAATAGTTTTAGAATCATTTAAATGAATACCTTTTAAATAATTAAATCCAATATATTTATCAAAAAGATCAAAAGTTTTTAAATAATTATTATAATCTCTAATATCATATCCTGAAGAAAATAAATGACATGTATCAATACAAACTCCAACACGATTTTTATTTTTTACATTTTCTAAAATATCTGACAAATGTTCAAAACAATAACCTAAATTAGTTCCTTGTCCAGAAGTGTTTTCAATAACTAAAATAATATTTTCAGTTCTTTCTAAAACATAATTTATTGATTCAGAAATTCTATTTAAACATTTTTTTTTAGAAATCTTTCCTAAATGACTACCCGGATGAAAATTTAAATAATTCAAACCTAATTGATCACACCGAATTACTTCATCAATTAAAGAATCACGAGATTTTTGTAATAAAATTTTATTTGGATGACCTAAATTAATTAAAAAACCACTATGTGGAAAAATTTGTTTCATCAAATAATTATATTTTTTGCAAGTTGATTTAAAATCTCTAATAGCTTTATTTGTAATATAAGGAACATTCCAACGTAATGGATTTTTAATAAAAAAACCAATAGCTGTTGCTTTTAATTTATAAGATTTTTTTATAGCTTGAATAATTCCTCCAGAAATACTAACATGAGGTCCAATATATTTCATTATTTATTTCCAATAAAAAATAATTTTTATGTCTAAAAAAATTAAATATAAAAAAAATCTATAATTAATCATAAAATAATTTTAATAATAATAATTAAAAAAAATTTCCAATCATAAAAAAAATATAAAAAGAAAAATAATTCATCTTCAAAAAATATATTATTTATTTTATAGTAATATTTTATCATATAAAATTTAAATTTTTTAGATTAAATAAGTTTATTTTATAAAAAACATATAAAAATATTTTTTAAATTTAAAAAAAAATTCATTTAAGGAAATTATGAACAATAAAAAAAAAACTTTTTATGAAATTATACTAAACCTAAAAAAGTTTTGGAATAAACAAGGTTGTATAATATTACAACCATTTGATATGCCTGTCGGAGCAGGAACATTTCATCCTAAAACATTTTTTTCATGTCTAAAAAAAAAAAATATTTCTTTTGCATACACACAAGCATCTAGAAGACCAACTGATGGAAGAAGCGGAAAAAATAAAAGTAGATTACAACATTACTATCAATTTCAAGTTATTATAAAACCAGCGCCTCATAACATTCAAAAAATATACTTAAAATCATTAAAAAATTTAAATATTAATCTAAGAAATAATGACTTAAAATTTATTGAAGATAATTGGAAAAATCCAACTTTAGGAGCTTCTGGAGTAGGATGGGAAGTTTGGTTAAATGGAATAGAAATAACTCAATTTACATATTTTCAACAAATTGGAACAATTAATTGTTCTCCTATAGCAGTAGAAATTACATATGGATTAGAAAGATTAGCAACACATATACAAAACATTCATAATATATATAAAATAATATGGCATAAAAACAATTTAAAAAAAATTACTTATAAAAATTTATTTTATAAAAATGAAATTGAACAATCGAAATATAATTTAAAAGAATCTAATAAAAATTTTTTATTTAAAATTTTTCAACTATATTATGTTGAATCTAAAAGACTTTTAAAAATAAAAAATAAACTCTTAATCCCTTCATATGAAAATATATTACAAGCTATTCATTTCTTCAATTTATTAGATTCAAGAAAATTAATATCTTCAACAGAAAGACAAAATTATATATTTAAAATAAGAAAAATTATAAAAAAAATTGCAATATCTTATCAAAAAAAAATAAAAAAAAAAATATAAAAAGAGTAAATTTATGAAAAAAAAAACATTTTTAGTTGAAATAAGAGTTGAAGATATTCCAGCAAATTCTTTAAAAAAAATTGCTAAATTATTTTATAAAAAATATATAGAAATATTAAAAAAAAAAGAAATTACTTATAAAAAAATAAATTGGTTTGCAACTCATAGAAAATTAGCAATAAAAATTAAAAATATTTCATATAAAAAAAAAAAAAAAATTACAATTAAAAAAGGTCCACCAGTACTTATTTCATTTGATAAATTTGGAAAATTTCAAAAACCAGCTTTATCATGGATAAAGAAATTTAAAATTAATAAAAAAAAAATTGAAATATATAAAGAAAAAAAAAAAGAATGGATATGTTTTAAAAAAAAAATAAAAAATAAAAAATATGAAAAAATTCTTCCAAAAATTACAAAAAAATCTATTTATAAAATATCACATCCACATTTCATGAAATGGAAAAAAAAAAAATATAAATTTATAAGACCTGTTAGAAATATTATTATGTTATTAAATGATAAAGTAATTCCATATAAAATTTTTAACTTAAAAACTAATAATTACTCACAAAATACTTTAAGTAACAATTTTTCTAAAATAAAAATTTTAAATGCAAAAAATTATGAAAAAATTTTATTAAAAAAAGGAAAAATTTATGTAGATTATAAAAAAAGAAAAAAAATAATTATAAATCAAATAAAAAATTTAAAAAAAAAAAATAAAAGTTATTTAAAAATAAATAAAAATTTATTAAACGAAATAAACTCACTAGTAGAACAACCAAAATCTTTAATTTCTAGTTTTAAAAAAAAATATCTTATTATTCCACAAAAAATTATAATTTATATTCTTGAAAAAACTTTAAAATCTTTTCCATTATTTAAAAAAAATGGAAAACTTAATTCATATTTTATTTTTATAATAAATTTAAAAACAAAAAATTATACAAAAATAATAACAGAATATAAATCTGTAATAGAATCAAAATTACAAGATATTAGTTTTTTTATTAAAAAAGATACAAAAAATTCATTAAAAAATAATAAAAAATTACTAAAAAATGTTTTATTTTATAAAAATTTAGGAAATTTATATGATAAAACTAATAGATTAAAAGAAATAATAAAATTTTTTTCAAAAATAATAAATTTTAATATTAAAAATGCAAAAAAAGCAGCTTCTCTATCAAAATGTGATATTGTAAGTAGTCTTGTTTTAGAGTTTTCAGAATTACAAGGAATTGCTGGATCTTATTATGCAAAAAATAATAATGAAATAAAAGAAGTATATAAAGCTATTGAAGAACAATATAAACCAATACATGAAAAAGATAGTTTACCAATTACAAAAATAGGAATTTCTCTTGCTTTATCTGATAAATTTGATAATTTAATAGGATTGTTTTTAATAGGAGAGATACCAAAAGGCAATAAAGATCCATTTGCATTAAGAAGAACAGCAATAGGTATCATAAAAATAATTATAAAAAATAAAATTTCATTTAACTTAAATTTATTAATTAAAAAAATAATTAATTTATATAATATAAAAAAAAAAAATATAGAAAAAAAAATATTAAATTTTATCATTAATAGATTAAATAATTTTTATAAATCAGAAAAAATAAAAAAAATTATAAAATCGATAATTAACTTTAAAAAAATTAATTTATTAAAAATAAATAAAAAAATAAATCTAATATTAAAATTTATCTTATCTAAACACGCAAAAAAAATATTAATTTTAAATAAAAGAATAGATAACATTCTTAAAAATAAAAATAAAAAAATAATATATAAAATAAATTTATCACTATTAAAACATAAGATAGAAAAAAAAATAGTTCAAAAAATAAAAAAATTAAAAAAAAAAATAAATTATTATAACTATAAAAAAAAATATAAAAACTCATTAAAAGAAATAATTAAAATTCATAAAATTGTAGAAAAATTTTTTAATCAAATTAAAATTAATCATAATATTAAAAAAATTAAAATTAATAGATTAAGTATTATATATAAACTAAAAAAAATATTTTCAAAAGTAATTAAATTTTCTTACTTATATTAATTTTTTTTTAAAAAAATATAATCTAATTGACTAAAAAAAATTAAATATAAATTTTAAAATTTTTTAGTCAAATATTATATTTTTATTAAAATTATATTTTTATAAAAAATTATATTAATTTTAAAGTTCCTTTAGGAAGAATTTTTAATACAAAATCACGCTTCATTATTACTTTAACATTCTTGTTTAAAATTATTTTTAAATATCCATTTTTATATAATTTAGAGACTTTACCAATAAATCCACTTTTTGTAATAATTTCATCATTAATCGTAATAGAATTAATTAATATAGAATGTTGTTGAAATTTTTCTCTTTTTGGTTGAAATATAAATAAATAAAAAAAAATTAAACATAATAATACAATAAAAATTAAAGAAAATTTATCTTTAGAAATTGAATTTAATGAAAATAAATACATTGAATTCATTATACAATTCATTTTTTTATTCCTTAAAAAATTACATTAAAAATTTTTAAATACTTTATTTTAAATAAAAAATATTTTTAAAAAAAATTATTAAAATATTTTAAAAAATAACTATCAAAAAAAAAAAAAAAAAATAGAAAAATTATATAAAAAAATTATTCATTTCTTAAAAAAACTTTAAATTTATTTTTTAAATTTTTTATACAACGATTATATAAAATATCAATTTCATTATTAGTTAAACATTTTTTAAGATCTTGAAAAAAAATTCTAATTGATAAACTTTTTTTATTGTTTGGAATATTTTTACCTTGATATACATCAAAAACAAACACTTTAAAAATTTTTTTTAGAGAAACTTTATAACATTCAAAAATAATTTCTATTGCAGAAATATTTTTTGAAACAATTATTGAAAGATCTCTAGTACTATAAGGATATAAATAAAATTCATTAATTTTATTCTCTAAATAACAAGGAAAAGATTCAATAAAAATTTTAAAACAAAAAATATCATCATATATTTTAAAAAAATTTTTTACAGAATCTTCTAAAATTCCTATATATCCAATAAAAAAATTTCCATAAAAAATTTTTATACATGAATTTTTTTCAAATCCTAAAATTTCTGATTTTTTAAAAAAAATGTTTTTGACATCTAAAAAAATAGAAAGTAAACATTCTACATCATATTTTATATCATAAAAATTAAATTTATTCTCATTATTATACCAATTTTTATAATATTTTATACCACTTTTAATTCCAGACAATATTAAAACTTGTTCGAATTTTAATTTACTACTTAAATTTTTGTAAAAACATAATCCACTTTCAAAAATAGAAAAAGAATCTTGTTGACGATTTTTATTATAAATTAAATTTTTTATTAAACCAGGAAACAAAGATGCTCTCATGTAAGATAAATCTTTAGAAATTGGATTCTTAATTCTTAATAATTTTGATTTATTTATGAATAATTTTTGAGAAGAAATATCCGTAAAACTATAATTTATTACTTCGCAATATTTTTTATGCAATAAAAAATTTTTAATTTTATATAATTTTTTTAAAATAATATTTTCATTCTTAATAATATGATTTAAATTTAATGGAATAGATGGAATATTATCATATCCATAAAATCTTACTATATCAGATATAACATCTTCTACACATAAAATATCTATTCTATAATCTGGAGGTATAACTTCTAATTTTAATAATTTTTCTAATACAAAATAATTTAATTTTTTTAAAATATTTTTTATAATAAATTTACTTATTTTAAAACCTAAAACTTTATTAATTTTTTTATATGATAAAATAATTTTATTTTTTTTTATAAAATTTTTATTTTTAAAATAATTTACATAAGTAACTACTCCTCCACATATTTTTTTTAATATTGAAGAAATCCTATTTATAGATAAAATACATAAATTTTTATTACATTTCCTAAAATAATTATCATATGAATTATAATACTGTTTATACTTATTTTTAATACGATCAATATATTTATATTTAAAAACTCCTGAACCTAAAAATATTTTTTTTGTATTTGAATTTATTTTTACAAAATCAGATTGAATAAAACCACCCAAAGAAATAATTTTCTTATTATTTAAAATAACTAATATATCATCTGAAAGATTAATAAATTTTTTTTTTTGAAAAAAAAATTTTTCATTATTTTTAGATCTTCTAATTTGTAAAGAATTGTTATCAATTTTATCGAAATCAAATACATGAATAGATTGACCTAACTCTAAAGAAACATAATTCACTACATCTGTAACTATATCAACAGAATTTATATGAGATTTTCTTAGAATCTCTTTAATAAAAAATGGAGTACAAATAGAAAAATCTATATTTTCTATAACTTTAAAATAATAATCAGAACAAATATCATATTTATCAAATGAAATATCTAATTTTTTATAAAATATATTTATATCATTTTTTTTTTTTAAATAAGAAGGAAAATTACACGAAGTATTATTAATAACAGAAAGATCTCTAGCAATTCCTAAAATTCCTAAACAATCATTTCTGTTTGGAGTAACATTAATTGAAATACAATCTTCTTCATTTTTTTTAAAATATTTTTTAACAAAACTTCCAATTTTTACATTCTTTGGAAACTCAACTATAAAATTTTTATTTCCAAACATTCCAAAATCAGAATATGTAAATATTTTCCACGGAAAATTATTTATTTTTTTATTTTTAAAATCAATTTTAATATTTAAATTTTTACACAAACCTACTGCTAATTTCATACCAATATAAAAATTTTTATTTTTTGAAAATATTTTTATATTTTTATTTTTATTAATTTTAATGTAAAAAAGATTTGAATCATTTAATTTTTTTATTAAAGAAATCTCTCCAACAATAGAATTTCTATAATTATATTTTTTTTTTTTAAAATCTTCTACTTCTAAACCAATTTGAGTTAATTGATGACAAATTAAATTATTTTTAATATTTTTATTTAAAAATAATTTTAACCATGAAAGACTAAATTTCATTTTTTCTCACTATTATTTAAATTGTTTTAATAATCTGAAATCATTTATAAAAAACGAACGAATATTAGAAATATCATACTTTAACATAATTAATCTCTCAATTCCTATACCAAAAGCGCATCCAGTATATATTTTAGAATTAATATTTACATTTTTTAAAACATTTGGATGTACCATTCCACAACCTAAAATTTCTAACCACTTATTTGTTTTTTTATTAAAGATATCTATTTCAGCAGAAGGAGTAGTAAAAGGAAAATATGAATTTCTAAATCTAATTTTACATTTTTTTTTAAAAAAATTATTTAAAAAACTCTTCATAATCCATTTTAAATGTGAAAAACTAATATTTTTTTCCACAATTAAACCTTCAATTTGATGAAACATAGGACTATGAGTTAAACTTGAATCATTACGATAAACTTTTCCTGGAACAATGATTCTAATTGGAGGTTTTTTAGATTCCATAACTCTAATCTGTACACTAGAAGTTTGTGTACGTAATAAAAATTTTTTGTTAAACCAAAAAGTATCGTGACTATCTCGAGAAGGATGATTCTTATCAATATTTAAAGCATCAAAATTATAATATTCACTTTCAATTTCTGGACCAAAAATTATTTCACATCCTAATTTTATAAAAAAAGATTGTATTTTATTAATTGATTTCGTAATAATATGAATAGATCCAAATGATAGTTCTTTAGAAGATAAAGTAAAATCTGAATCTTTTGTTTTTAAAGAACTTTGAAAACTATTTTCTAAAATATTTTTCTTTAAAAAAAAATGTTTTATAACTATTTTTTTAATTATATTTATTGATGTACTAAATTTTTTTCTTTTTTTAATAGGAACTTCTGATATTTTATTTATTTTATTTGTAATTGATCCTTTTTTTCCTAAATACTTAATTCTTAAAAATTCTAATTCCTTAATATTGTTACATTTATTAATTTGAAATAATATATTTTCAATATTTTTTTTATCGTTATTCATATTAAATATCATTTTTTTTTAAAATACATTAATACTAAAAAGCTTCCTTTAAGGAAGCTAATCAGTGTTACTTTAAATTAAAAATACTTTTTTCTTTTTCTTTTTTTTTATAAATATACATAAATTATTATTAAATAATTATTTTCTATTTAAATTAAAAAATAATTTTAATTATATTTTATTGTGTTATATGTAAACGAGATTTTTGTATTAACTTTTTAAAAGAAATTTCATCATAAATAGCTATTTCAGAAAGAATTTTCCTATTAATTTTAATTTCTGATTTTTTTAAACCATGCATAAAACAACTATAAGATAAATTATTTTTTCTCACTGCAGCATTAATTCGAGTAATCCATAAATTTCTAAAATTTCTTTTTCTTTGTTTCCTATCTCGATACGAATATTGACCTGCTTTAATAACAGCTTGACAAGCTACTCTAAAAACTCTAGATCTAGCTCCATAATATCCTTTTGCTTGTTTTAAAATTTTTTTATGACGAGCACGAGAGAAAACACCTCTTTTTACTCGAGCCATTTTATACCTCTTATAATATAAAAATTTATAAATAATTATTTTTTTTTAAGAATACGGAAAAAATAATTTTACTTCTTTTAAATTCGCATGAGAAACAATTTTTTTAGATCGTAATTGTCTTTTTCTTGTACTATTTTTTTTTGTTAAAATATGTCTTAAATTAGCTTGTTTTCTTTTAAATTTTCCAGATGCAGTTTTTTTAAAACGTTTTGATGCACTTTTTAAAGTTTTTAATTTATTCATATATAATCCAAAAAAATTTTAAAAGATTTAAAAATTTTTACCTAAAATAATTATTTTTTTTTAGGAGACAAAATCATTACCATTTGTCTTCCTTCAATACGAGAAGGAAAAAATTCGACAAAAGAAATGTCTTTTAAATCCTCTTTTACTCTATTTAAAACATTCATACCTATTTTTTGATGTGCCATTTCTCTTCCTCTATATCGAAGAGTTATTTTAACTTTATTTCCATCAGTTAAAAAACGAATTAAATTCCTTAATTTAACTTGATAATCTCCTTCACCTGTACTTGGACGAAATTTAATTTCTTTTATATGTACTATTTTTTGTTTCTTTTTTTGTTCTTTTAATGCTTTTGTTTTATTATAAATAAATTTTCCATAATTCATAATTTTACAAACTGGAGGTTCAGCATTTGGACTAATTTCAACTAAATCAGCTCCTTCTAATTCAGACCTAATTAAAGCATCTGATAAACTAACAATACCTATTTTTTCATTTTTAAGACCTGTTAAACGAACTTTTAAAGCACGAATTTCATTATTTATTCTATGTACTCTCGTATTATTTTGAACTCTTTTCCAGCCTTTAATATTTAGTTCCTCCATATAAAAATATTAAAAAAAAATTATTTCTTTATTAATTTCTTTTATAAATTCTGATATACAAACATCATTAACAATTTTTCCAGAAGAATACCTAACTGAAATAGTGTTATTTTTATATTCTTGATCTCCGCAAATTAATATATAAGGAATTTTTAATAAAACATTTTCTCGTATTTTTATACTCATATTTTTTTTTCTTAAATCTAATCCTACTCTAATTTTTTTATTTTTTAAAAAATTAAATATTTTATTACAATAATCAATATTGTTATCAGATACATTAATTATTTTCACTTGAATAGGAATTAACCAAATTGGTAAAAATCCTCGATATTCTTCAATAAGAATTCCAATAAATCTTTCAATAGATCCTAAAATTGCTCTATGAATTAAGACTGGACTTTTTCTCTTATTATTTTTATCTATATAAAAAGATTTTAATCTTTTTGGCAAATAAAAATCTAATTGAATTGTCCCACACTGCCAATTTCTATTAAAACAATCTTGTAATTCAAATTCTATTTTAGGACCATAAAAAGCACCTTCTCCATTTTGTAAAATAAATTTTACTTTATTTTCTTTTAATGTATTTATTAAAACAGATTCAGTATAATCCCATACTGAATTATTACCAATTCTTTTCTCAGGACGAGTAGATAATTTTACTGAAATTTTTTTAAAAGAAAAAGTATGATATATCTCATAAATCATTTTAATACAATTATTAATTTCATTCTTTAATTGATTTTTTTCACAAAAAATATGAGCATCATCTTGTGTAAAATTCCTTAATCTCATTAAACCATGTAAAGATCCTGAAAATTCATTTCTATGACAACTACCAAATTCAGATATTCTAAAAGGCAAATCTCTATAAGATTTTAAAAAATTATTAAAAATTTTTATATGACCAGGACAATTCATAGGTTTAATACAATACTCTTTATTTTCAGAATAAGTAGAAAACATAAAACTTTTATAATTTTCCAAATGTCCACTTTGTTTCCAAATAAACTTATTCATCAAAAACGGAGTTTTTACTTCTTGATATTGATATTTAATTAATTTTTTTCGAATAAAACTTTTTAATTTTCTAAATATAAACCATCCATCATTATGCCAAAAAACCATTCCAGGAACATCTTTTTCTAAATGAAATAAATTTAATTTTTTATTAATTTTTCTATGATCAATTTGTTTTTTAATTTTTAAAATCTTTAAAAAATTTGTTAATTGTAATTTATTACCCCATGCAGTTCCAGATATTCTTTGAAGCATAATATTTTTTTTATTAGATTTCCAATACACACCAGAAATTTTCTGTAATTTAAAATATTTACAAAAATTTATTTTAGGTGCTTGTACTCCAGTTAAAAAATCAATATGATTTTCATGAGAATAAAAAGAAATAAAACTATTCTTTTTAAAATTTAACTTTAAAATTTTAATTTTATAAAATTCTTTTAAATTTACTAAAATTTTTTTAAAATCTTCATAACTTTTTCTTTTTAAAAAAATATTATATTTCTTTTTTATAAAAAAATTCATTTTTTTTTCAATAGATGAAATATCTTTTGTAGAAATTGGATTAGTATTATAAAAATCATAATAAAAATTTGAATCATCTATAAAAGATTTACATAATTTAACATTAGGCCATAAAGATTTTATACTATATCCTAATAAATGAATTAAAGTACTTCTAATAATTTTCAAACCAAAAAAATCAGTTTTTTTAATAAAAAATAATTCAGAATCTTGATATATTAAAGTATTAAAATCAATTATTTTTTTATTTATCAATCCAGCAATATAAGGTACTTTATCAGTTTTTTTAAAATCCTGAGCAATTTTTTTAACAGATACAGGTTCTTTATAATTTTTAAAACTACCATCAGAAAATTTAATAAGAGGCATCTAATATCCTTAAACTGATTAACAATAAAATTTTAAAAAATTTTAAAAAAAAAAAAAAAAAAAATAAAAAAAAATAAAAAATTTTTTTTAAAAATTACTTTTTATTGCAAACAGATTTATATAAATTTTTTATAATTAAAACACTATCATTCCAATCTAAACAAGCATCAGTAATTGATTGACCATATTTCATTTTATTTTTTTTAGAAATAATTTGAGATCCTTCTTTTAAAAAACTTTCTATCATTACACCAAAAATATTTTTTGAACCATTCATAATTTTTCTACAAACAGATTCAGATACTTTTAATTGTAATTTATATTGTTTTAAACTATTTCCATGACTAAAATCAATCATTAAACGTTCTGGTAATTTAAATTTTCTTAAATTTAAAATAGCTCGATCAATATCTTTTTGATGATAATTTGGTTTTTTTCCACCTCTCATAATAATATGAGAAAAAGAATTTCCACTAGTATGATTAATCATCATACGTCCATTTTTATTAGGAGCTAAAAAAACATGTTGAAATTGAGCAGCTCTTATAGCATCTATTGCAATTAAAGTATTTCCATCTGTTCCATTTTTAAAACCAACAGGACAAGACAAAGCAGATGCCATTTCACGATGAATTTGACTTTCAGTAGTTCGTGCTCCTATAGCTCCCCAACTAATTAAATCATTAATAAACTGTCCAATAACCATATCTAAAAACTCAGTTGCTGCAGGTAATCCCATTCTATTAATATCTAATAATAATTTTCTAGCTAAAGATAATCCTTTATTAACTTGAAAAGTATTATCAATATCAGGATCAGAAATTAAACCTTTCCAACCAATTACTGTTCTTGGTTTTTCAAAATATGTTCTCATAACTATTTCTAACGACGAAGAATATTTCTTTTTTAAATCATTCAATCTATGAGCATAATCTATAGCAGCAATTGGATCATGTACTGAACATGGACCAATTATAACTAATAAACGATCATCTTTTCCAGACATAATATTTGAAATTCTTCTTCTTGAATTAATAACATTATCAACAATATCTGAAGTAATAGGATATCTTTCTGATAATTTTGCTGGAGTAATTAAAGGATCTAGTCTTATAGTTCTTAACTCATCTGATTTTTTCATATATTTCTCTATAATTTAAAATAATAAGAATGGATAAAATATTTTTTTTTAAAAATTTTATTTAATTTATTATAAATAAATTTAATTATATAAAAAATTTAATTATAATATATATTATTATTTTAATAAAAAATTTTATATAAAAATTTAAAATAAAAATAAAAAATTCATATTTATTTAATAAATTTAAATAAATTTTATAAAAAAATAATTTTATATAATAAATATTTTTTTTAAAAAAATTTTTAAAAAAATTTTAAAAAAAATACACAACTTTTTATTATAATCATTTTTTATTTATTTTATTTATTTTAGACAATTTTTTTTTTGATTCTTTTTTAATCCAAGATAAAACAATTCTATAAGTAATATCTAAAATAACAGGACCAATAAATAATCCTATCATTCCAAACGTGATAAATCCACCTAATACTCCTGAAACAATTAAAAAAACAGGTAAATTAATTCCAATTTTAATAAACAAAAATTTCATAATACTATCTAAAATAGAAAGAAAAAAACTCCATAATAAAAGAAAAGTTCCATAAAAAAAAAATTTTTTCCAATATAACCAAAATACAATTGGAATTAATACTGGAAGAGATCCTATTTGAATTAATGACAAAAAAATAATAAAGATAATTATAAAAATAGAATATGGAATACCTATTATCAATAAACCTAATTCAGCTAAAATACCTTGAAAAAGAGCAGTTAAAATAACTCCTAATGCAACTGCACGAATTGATTTTCCGAAAATTGATGTTAAAGAAGAACCTATTAATTTTGAGTTTAATCGAAATAAAAAATTATCAATTATAGAATTTATAATTTCACCTTTCCAATACAATAAATAACTAAAAAAAACAACAAAAAATAAATCAACTGAAAATTTAATTAAAATATTAATTTTAGAAAAAAAAAATTTAATTAATTTATATAAATATGGTTTAAAAAAATATAATATATATTTACTATTTTTATCTAATAAAGTATGATGTTCTGAATTAAATTTTGTATAAAACATAATATTATTTTTAAAACAATATAAATTAGTTAATTTATAATCTCCAATTGTGATCCAATTAATAAAAATAATACTGTTTTTAATCAAACTATGCATAAAAAGAAAAATAGGAAAAAAAAATAATAACAATAAAAACAAAATAATTAAAAAAATAGACAAGTGTCTTTTTCTATTTAAAAAATTTTCTAATTTTAAAAAAATAGGCCAAGTAGAAATTACTATCATACTAGCCCAAAATAAACTTTTTAAAAATGGATAAACAATATAAAAACTTGCTATAATAATAGATGCAATAGAAATTGTCATAACAATAATCTGTGATAAATCCATTTTATTTTTTGGATTTTTCATGAAATTATACCTTAATTATTTATGTACTTTTAAAACACAAACTTTATTTTAAAATTACCATAATATAGTATATTATATAAATAAAAAAAAAATTATATTAATGATAAAAATTTGTTTTTTAAAATAAATTAAATCATTATTATAATTTTTTTTAAAATTATTTTAAAAAATATTCAAAAAATAGAGTAAAATAATAATATGAAAGAATATTTATTAAAATCAAAAAAAAAAAAACTAAAAGGAATAATTCTCACAAAAAGATCTTTTTATAAAATTCTTAAAATAATAAAAAAAAAAAAAATATTTAATTTCAGAATAAATATAAAAAAATCAGGATGTGCTGGATTTAAATACAACTTAGAATATTGTAATAAAATTAAAAATAAAGATATCATTTTTAATAAAAAAAAAATTAAATTAATTGTTTCTAAAAAAAAAATAAAATTTATTGACGGAATAAAGATTGATTTTATAAAAAATAAATTTCAAAAAAGTTTTAAATTTTCTCATAAAAAAATAAAAAATACATGTGGATGTGGAGAAAGTTTTCAAATAAATACAAAAATTTTATAAAATTTATATTATTTCCATTTTAAAAGAAAATATTTCTTTTTACCCCGACAAATTATAGTATATTTTTTAAATAATTTATCTATATTTAAAAAAACATAATTTATATTATTTTGTTTTTTATAATTAATTGTAATAGAATTAGAAAAAATTAAATCTTTAGCGTGTCTATATGAAGTAGCTAGTTTTGTTAAATATAAAACTTCTTGTAAACTATATTCTCTTTTCTCTAATACTAAATATGGAGCTTTATATTTTATTAATTTTTTAAAATCTTTCAAAATTAAACCATCTAATTTTTTTTTAAAAAAAATATTAGAAACTTTTTTTGAAAAAAAATAATTTTTATTTCCATGAACTAAACAAGTTAAATATTTTGCTAATATTTCTTTCGATTTAATAAACGTTTTATTAAGTTGATCATTTTTTTTCATTTTTTTAATTTTTTTTAAACTTAGAAAAGTAAAATATTTTAAATAATTATAAAGATCCTTATCTGTAGTATTTACCCAAAATTGATAAAATTCATATGGAGTAGTTTTCTCTGGATCAAGCCATATCGTTTTCAACTCACTTTTTCCAAATTTTTGCCCAGAAGATTGAGTTAAAAGTGGTAAAGTTAATCCAAATACTTCAGATTTATATAAATAATTAGTTAAACTAATACCAGAAGTAATATTTCCCCATTGATCAGAACCACCTATTTGTAATATTACCTGATATTTTTTATATAAATGAGAAAAATCATAAGCTTGTAATAAACTATAAGAAAACTCAGTAAATGAAATTCCTTGTTTGTTTCTATTTATTCTATTTTTTACAGATTCTTTATTTATCATTTTACTAATTGAAAAATGTTTACCTACGTTTCGTAAAAAAGAAATTATATTTAACTCTTTAAACCAAGAACTATTATTCAAAATAATTGGTTGATTATATTTTTTAGTAAAATCTAAAAATAATGAAATTTGATTTATAATTTTTTTAATCCAAGTAGAAGTACTATTTAAAGAAAAAAATTTTCTTTCTTTTAATTTAAAACTTGGATCCCCAATTAAACTCGTTGAACCACCAATTAATATAATTGGTTTATGTCCTTTTAACTGCAATCGTTTTAAAAATAATAAAGGAAGAATATGTCCTACATGTAAACTGTCTGCTGTTGGATCAAAACCACAATACACTGAAATAAACTTGTTATTTAAAATATCCTCAACTTTTTTGTCATTTGTAATTTGAGAAATTAATAAACGTTTTTTTAATTCAGTAAAAAATTTTTTTTTCAAAATAATAACCTTATAATTTATTAAAAATAAAATATAAATAGCAAAAAATAATAATAAAAAATTATAATTTATTTTTAAATTCACATAATTTATATAAAATGCATATATTACATTTTATTTTTTTTGCAGTACAAACTTTTTTTCCATGTAATAAAAAAAAACTATGAACATTTAATTTTAAATTGTTTGGAATAACCTTTAATAAAATTCGTTCAATTACAATTGGACTTTTTCCTATCGCAAAACCTGTTCTATTACATACTCTAAAAACATGTGTATCAACTGCAATAGTTTTTTTATTAAATATAAGATTTAATACAAGATTAGATGTTTTACGCCCAACACCAGGTAAACTCTCTAAAATTTTTCTAGAAGAAGGTATTTTACTATTATATTTATTTAGTAAAATACAACAAGTATTAAAAATATTTTTTGATTTAATTCGAAATAATCCAATTTTTTTAATAAAAAATTGTAATTTTTTTCTACCTAATAAAACAATTTTTTCTGGATTATTTGCAACATTAAAAAGATTTTTAGTCACTTTATTAACTAAAAAATCTCTTGATTGTGCAGATAACATAACAGAAATTAAACATTCAAAATCAGAAGAATAAAATAATTCCGTTCGTGTTTTTTTAAAATATTTTTTTTTTAACAACGACAAAATTTTAATTTGTTTTTTTAAATTCATAAATTATAACAATTTTTATTAAACATTTTATTTATTAAAATAAATAATTTTAAAAAAAAATATTTAAATTAAGAAAAAATAAAAAAAATGTTTTATTTAAAAAAAAATAATTCTTATTATTATTAAATATTTTTTGTTTAAAAATCTTAAACATTTTTTTTACAATAATTTGAGAAATTTAATCAATCTCAATATTTAAATTATTACTCACTTCCTTTAAAAAGAATAGTTTTAAAAAAGTTTCTGGTATTATATAAATATAAAAAATTATCAAAAATTTTTATAACAGTTAAACTAATATCATCTAAAAAAAATAAATACTTTATAAATATATATTTCATAAAATTTATATTATTTAATTTTAATTAAAATACTACAAATTTTTTATACTTTAAAATCTTAATAATTTTAGTAGTAGTAATAATATATCCTGAAACAATATATCCTCTAATTTTATTATTAAATTTTTCAGATCTTTAAATATTAATTTTATCATCTTTTTTAATTAAATTAAAATTAGTTTTATAAAAATTTTCTTCTATAATATAAAATTTTTCTATATTTTAAAATAATTAATTAAATTGAAAAAATAACTATTATTTAAAATAGAATCACCAATTTTAATTTTTTTAAAAAAAAATTAAATATTTTTAAAAAAAAATATTTATAGTAATTATTTTTTTTTATATAAAATTTAATCTACTCCTCTAAAAATTCCAGTAAATATTTTTAACCTCTAAAATATATTAAAAAAATAAAAAATAGATTTTTATAAAAATATTAATATAAATTATTTATTTACAATAACAAAAAAATTATTTAAAATATAAAAAAAAAACGTTCGTAGCTCAGTCGGTAGAGCACTACTATGACATGGTAGAAGTCAGCGGTTCGATCCCGCTCGAACGTATTATTAAATTTTAATTTTAAAAAAAAATATAAAAATATAAAAAATACAATATATAAAATAATATGTTAAATTTTAAAAAAAAAATATCAAAATATAAAAAATTTTTAGTAGCCTTTAGTGGAGGAATAGATTCTACTGTTTTATTATATAAACTATTAGAAATTCAAAAAAAAAAAAAAATTAAAATTAGAGCAATTCATATTAATCATCAAATAAGTTCAAAATCAAATATTTGGAATCAACATTGTAAAAAAATATGTTTTAAAAAAAATATCTCATTCATAGAAGAAAAAATATTTCTTGAAGGTAGTAATTTAGAATGCAAAGCAAGAAAAAAAAGATATAAATTATTCAAAAAACATTTATTAAATAATGAAGTTCTTCTTACTGGACATAATTTAAACGATCAATGTGAAACTTTAATTTTAGCAATAAAAAGAGGAAGCGGACCACAAGGATTATCTGGAATATCTTATAAAAAAAAATTTTATAAAAATATTTTAATAAGACCATTATTAAAATTTTCAAGAAAAGAAATAAAAAACTGGGCATATAAAAAAAAAATAAAATGGATAAATGATAAAAGTAATTATAATATTTCTTATGACAGAAATTTTATTAGACATAAAATAATTCCTATACTTACAAATAGGTGGAAATATTTTCAAAAAAATTGTTTTAGAACAACTAAATTAATTCAAAACGAAAATATTGTTCTAAAAAATTTTATTAAACCAATTGTTAAAAAAAATTTATTTAAAAAAAAATGTTTAAATTTAAAAAAAATAAAAAAATTAGATTTAAAAATTCAACATATAATAGTTAGAAAATGGATGAATATTAACAAAATTTCAATTCCATCATTAACACTTTTAAAAAACATTTTTAAAAGTGTAATATATAATACAAAAAAAAAAAATCCTAAAATTATTTTTAAAAAATATAAAATATGGAATTATAAAGATTACTTGTTTTGTATAAAAAATACACCAAATGTTAAAAATAATATAATATTTTGGTATCCTCCATACAAAAAACTAATACTACCAAATAATCTTGGTTATTTAAAAATAAAAAATAAAAAGTATACAAAAAAAGAAACAAGAATAAAAAAACCAAAAAAAAATCAATTAGTAATAATTAAATTTCAAACAAACAAAAAATTTCAAACTAAAAATAATAAAAAAAAATTAAAAAAAATGTTTAATGAACTTAAAATACCACCCTGGAAAAGAAAAAAAATACCACTTCTATTTTATAATGATAAATTTATTTCAATTATTGGAAAATGTGTAACACAAAAAAAATATAATAAAAACCAAAAAAAAATATCAATAATATGGAATAAAAAAACTAAAAAACATTAATTAAAGAATTTGAAATTCTTTTATATAAATGAAAAAAAATAGAAATTTTATGTTTTAATAAAGGATTTTTAAGATCATGAAAGGATAATGTACATCTTAAAAAAGATTCCACTCGATTACTTAAATTTGGCATAATTGGTTTTAACCAAGTTACTAAAAAACGAAATAAATTTATTCCCATTGTACAAATTAATTGTATTTTAATATCATTTTTATTAATTTTAGATAATTTCCAAGGAACTTTTTTATTAATATAATGATTAGCAATATCAGAATATTTAGTTATTATTCTTATAATAGAAGAAAACTCTTGTTTTTGAAATAAATGTAAAACTTTTTTTGTTTTTTTTAAAAATAAATCATACAAATCCTTTTTTAATAAAAATTCGCTTAAAATACCATTAAAATTAATATTAAGAAAACTTGAACATCTTGATGCTAAATTTACTATTTTATTTACTATATTAGAATTAATTCTATTAATAAACTCCTGTGTATTAAATTCAATATCTTTTATAGAAGAAGATAATTGAGAAGCATAATAATATCTTAAACTATCCGAATCAAAATGTTTTAACCAAGTGCGAGCTGAAATTAATTTATTTTTTGATTTAGACATTTTTTTTTTTTTAAAAGTAACATATCCATGAACAAAAATTTTTGTAGGTAATCTAAAATTCATTCCTAATAAAATAGCAGGCCAAAATAAACTATGAAAATATATTATATCTTTTCCTATAAAATGATATAAATCTGTAGAACTATCATTTTTCCAAAATTCATCAAAAGAAATATTTTTTTTATTTTTTAAAAAACTTTTAAAAGTACTTATATAACATATTGAAGCATCCCACCAAACATAAAAATATTTATTTTTATAACCAGGAATTTTAAAACCAAAATAAGGAGAATCTCTAGAAATATCCCATTTTTTTAATCCCTTTAAAAACCATTCTTTAATTTTATTCTCTACAGTTTTTTGTAAAACTCCAGAACATATCCAATCTTTTAACTGATTTTTAAAAATAGGTAAATTATAAAATATATGAGTTGATTCTTTTAATACTGGAATACTATGAGACAATTCTGATTTAGGAAATAATAAATCTGATGCAGAATATACACATCCACAACTTTCACAATGATCACCATATTGATTTTTTTTTTTACATTTTGGACAAGATCCTTTTACTAATCTATCAGGTAAAAAAATTTTTTTTTTAGAATCATATAATTGAAAAATTTTTTTTTTAACAATATATTTTTTTTTTTTTAAATTGAGAAATATCTTATTTGAAAAATTAAAATTATCTTTACTATTAGTATGACCATAATAATCATGAGAAATATTAAAATAAGAGAAATCTAAAATATGTTCTTTTAAAACATTTTTAATTAAAACACGAGGAAAAATATTCATTTCTTTAGCTTTTAACATAATTGGAGTACCATGTGTATCATCTGCACAAATAAAAAATACCTTTCTATTTCGCATTTTATGATACCTTACCCAAATATCAGCTTGAATATGTTCTAATAAATGACCTATATGTATAGATCCATTTGCATATGGTAAAGCACAAGTTACTAAAATTTTTTTTTTACATAATTCTGTATTCATTTTAATTAATTTTATCCTATATAAAAAAATATTTTATCAAATTATTATATAATAATAATTTTAAAAAAAAATAAAAAAATTTTTTTGTAATTTTCAAAAATTAAAAAATTAATCTTTATATATTAAGCTAGAAATAATATTAGATTGATTAAAATACTTTGAATTTTTTTTTAAATGATAAGGTCTTTTAGAATACCCAGATAATCTTTCAAAACTTAATGCAGCAATAGCAATTCCTGGATTTAAAGACAAAATATATTTTCCTGCATTAAAAATCTCTAAAACAATGTTTCCACTCCATCCTGGATCGATTCTATGAGAAGTCATATGTATCATTAAACCTAACCTAGCTAAAGAAGACCTACCATCTAACCACCCAACTAAATTATCTGAAATAGAAATTCTCTCTACTGTCATAGATAAAACAAAATCTTTTGGTTTTAAAATAAAAGATTCATTATCATTAATTATTATTTCATTACTGATACCTTTTTGTAACTTTGACTTAATATTTTCAGAAGATTTTTTTAAATCAACAACTGTATTTTTAAAATCTTTAAATATTCTAAATTTATTACTTAAATGTATATCTAGAGTTAATCCATTTATTTCTTCTATGTTTGGTGCAGGATCAATTATTATTTTTTTTTTTATTATTAACTTCTCAATATCTCTATCACATAATCTCATTTCAGCGCTTCGCTTAAATTAATTATTAAAAATAAAATTTTAATTTTTTTTTTAAAAAAATGTAAAACTATATAATTTTAATTATATCATATTATATATATTTCATTATAATTTTTAATTATATACTATATTTTATAAATATTTTATTTTTTTTAAATATTTTTTAAAATTATTAATACATTTGAAAAGTTTAAAACTATTTGCTTATATGATACGATTGATTATATTTTTAATTATAATAAATAAAAAAAATGAATAATTTACAAAAAAAATATAAAATAGCGGTTTTACCAGGAGATGGTATTGGTCCAGAAGTTATGCAAGAAGCTTATAAAATAATAAAAATTTTAAACAAAAAATTTAATACAAAAATATATACAAAAGAATATGATATAGGAGGAATTGCAATTGATAAATATGGAAAATCTCTTCCAAAAAAAACTTTAGTTGGATGTGAAAAATCTGATGCAATTTTACTTGGTTCTATAGGTGGACCAAAATGGGATAATTTACCATCTAATAAAAGACCAGAAGTATCATCATTATTATTTATTAGAAAATATTTTAAATTTTTTATTAATTTAAGACCTTCAATACTTATTAATAAACTACATAATTTATCACCTTTAAATAAAAAAATTTCAAAAAAAGGATTTAATATTTTATGTATAAGAGATTTAACAGGTGGAATTTATTTTGGAAAACCATCTAAAGAAGTTAAAGAAAAAAATAAACATTATGCTATAGACACAACAATATACCATACATATGAAATAAAAAGAATTGCAAAAATAGCTTTTGAAGAAGCTATGAATAGAAAATACAAAGTTCTTTCTATTGATAAATCTAATGTTCTTCAAACTTCTAAATTATGGAGAAAAACTGTTAATAAAATATCAATAAACTATCCTAAAGTAAAATTATCTCATTTATATTTCGACAATGCTGTTATGCAAATTATTAAAAACCCAAATAAATTTGATGTTATTTTATGTCCAAATCTTATTGGAGATATTATATCAGACCAATGTGGTATTTTAACTGGTTCTATAGGAATGATACCATCAGCTAGTATAAATGAAAAAAAATTTGGTTTATATGAACCAGCAGGAGGTTCTGCACCAGACATTCAAGGAAAAAAAATTGCTAATCCTATTGCACAAATATTATCTCTATCTATGTTGATTAAATATAGTTTTAATATGAATAATTTATCAAATTTAATAAATTTAGCAGTAAAAAAAACTCTTTTAAAAGGTTATAAAACATATGATATATCAAATGGAAAAAAATTTCTTAGTACTAAAGAAATGGGAAACGAAATTGTTAAATCATTAATAGAAGGATAAAAAAATGGATAAAACATTATATGAAAAAATATATGAACAACACCTCATAAATTCAAAAAGTAAAAATCCTATTTTATACATTGATTTACATTTAATTCATGAAGTAACTTCTCCTCAAGCATTTTATGAAATTAAAAAAAAAAAAAGAAAAATTCGAAAACCTAATAAAATTTTTGCAACAATGGATCATAATGTTTCCACAAAAACAAGAAAAATGTCAGATTCTAGTAAAATGGCTAAAATTCAGATGGAAACTTTAATAAAAAATTGTAAAAAAAAAAAAATACCTTTATATGATATATCTCATAAAAATCAAGGAATTATTCATGTTATTGCTCCAGAAAAAGGAATGATTTTACCAGGAATGACAGTAGTATGCGGAGATTCTCATACATCTACAAATGGAGCTTTTGGTTCATTATCTTTTGGTATTGGAACTTCAGAAGTTGAACATGTATTAGCAACTCAAACATTGCAACAAAAAAAATTTAAAAATATGAGAATTAATATTAATGGATCTTTACAACCAGGAGTTTTTTCAAAAGACGTTATACTATATGTAATAAAAAAAATAGGTTCTTCTGGAGGATCAGGATATGTTATTGAATTCACAGGAGAAACAATTAAAAAATTTACTATGGAAGAAAGAATGACTGTATGTAATATGGCTATAGAAATGGGAGCAAAATCTGGAATAATAGCTCCAGATAAAAAAACTTTTAAATATTTAAAAAATAAAAAATTTTCTCCAAAAAAAAAAGATTGGAATAATGCTTTAAAATATTGGAAAAAATTAAAATCAGATAAAAATTCTTGCTTCGATAAAAATTTTTTTATTGATGTAACTAATCTTGAACCTCAAATTACATGGGGAACTAATTTAGATCAAATAATTTCTATAAATAAAAAAACTCCAAAAATTAAAAATTTAAAAAATAAAAATCAAAGAAAATCAGCAAAAAAATCTTTTTTATATATGGACATTCAACCTAATTCTTATTTAAAAAATATTTCAATTGATAAAGTATTTATAGGATCATGTACTAATTCAAGAATTGAAGATTTAAGAGAAGTATCTAAAATAATTAAAGGAAAAAAAGTACATAAAAATGTTCAAGCAATAATAGTCCCAGGATCTAATTCAGTAAAAAAACAAGCTGAAAAAGAAGGATTAAATAAAATATTTATAAAATCAGGATTTGAATGGAGATATTCAGGATGTTCTATGTGTTTAGGTATGAATAATGATAAATTAAATGATAAAGAAAGATGTGCGTCTACAAGTAATAGAAATTTTGAAGGGCGTCAAGGAAGAGGAGGTAGAACACATTTAGTTAGTCCATCTATGGCTGCAGCAGCTGCAATATTTGGTTATTTCATTGATGTACGTAAATTATATTTTATAAAAAAAAGAAGAAATAATTAAATGAAAAAATTTAATATACATAAAGGTAATATAGTTCCTATAAATATTATGAATATTGATACAGATATTATAATACCTAAACAATTTTTAAAAAAAACAGATAAGTTAGGATTTGGAAAAAATCTTTTTCATAATTGGAGATTTTTAGATAAAAAAGGAAAAATTATTAATAAAAAATTTATTTTAAATATAAATAAATATAAAAAATCAAGTATTTTAATTACTGGAAAAAATTTTGGATGTGGATCTTCTAGAGAACATGCAGTATGGGCTCTTATGGATTATGGATTTAAAACAATTATTTCTTCAAAATTTTCAGATATTTTTTATAATAATAGTATTAATAATAATCTTTTACTAATAAAACTTCCAGAAAAAACTATACAAAAAATTATATTTAAAATTAAAAAAAATACAAATAAAAAATGTATTATTAATTTAGTTAAAAAAAATATTGTTTTAAAAAAAAAAGTTTATAAATTTTCCATTAATGAATCATATCGTTTAAAACTATTAAATGGGCTAGATTCTATTGATTTAACATTAAAATATATAAAAGATATTTTAAATTATGAAAAAAAAAATATACCAAAATTTCTTAAAAAAAGAAAATTATTTTCATAATTTTAAAAACTATTTTTATATAAAAATATTTTAAAAAAAAATAAATTATATAAAAAAATAGTATTTATTTTTTTTTATTTTTTTTAAAACAAAATAAAAAATCATTAGAAAAAACATATTATGAAAGAAAAAATTATTATATTTGATACAACACTTCGAGATGGAGAACAATCTTTACAAGCAAGTTTAAATACAAAAGAAAAAGTACGAATTGCTTTAGCTTTAGATAAAATGAAAATTGATATAATTGAAGCAGGATTTCCTATATCTTCACCTGGAGATTTTAAATCAGTTCAGGAAATTTGTAAAATCGTAAAAAATAGTACAATATGTAGTCTAGCTAGATGCGTCGAAAAAGATATAAAAATTGCAGCAAAGGCAATGTCAAAATTAGAAAACTTTAGAATTCATTTATTTCTAGGAACTTCAAAATTACATATAGAATCTAAACTAAAAAAAAATTTTAAAGAAATTCAAGAAATGGCTATAAAATCAATAAAAATAGCAAAAAAATATACAAATGATATAGAATTTTCTTGTGAAGATGCAGGAAGAACTAACATTGATGAATTATGTAATATTGTAGAGTCTTTAATAAAAAATGGAGTAACAACAATTAATATTCCTGATACAGTAGGATATACATTACCAAATGAATTTAAAAAAATTATTTCAAAATTATATAAACGTGTACCAAATATTGATAAAGCGATAATTTCAGTACATTGTCATAATGATTTAGGAATGGCTGTAGGAAATTCTATTTCAGCTATACAAGCAGGTGCAAAACAAATTGAAGGTACAATGATTGGTATAGGTGAAAGAGCAGGAAATGCTGCATTAGAAGAAATAATTATGGCAATTAAAACAAGAAAAAAATTACTTAATTTCTATACAAGTATAAATCATAAAAAAATATATCAAACTAGTAAAATAGTTAGTAAAATTTGTAAAATTTCTATACCAATTAATAAAGCAATAATTGGAAAAAATGCGTTTTCTCATTCATCTGGAATTCATCAAGATGGAGTTATAAAAAATAAAAAAAATTATGAAATTATGGTTCCAAAAGATATAGGTTTAAAAAGAAAAAAACTTAATTTAACATCTCGTTCTGGAAAAGCAGCAGTAAAACAAAGAATGAAAGAAATAGGATACTTAGAAAAAAGTTATAATCTAAAAAAATTATATAAAAAATTTTTAGAATTAGCAGATAAAAAAGGACAAATTTTCGATTATGATTTAGAATCTCTTGCATTTATTAAAAATTATAATATGAAAAAAAAATATTTTAAACTAAAAAATTTAAAAATTTTTTCAGAAATTTCTGGAAAAACAATAATTTTTTTAAAAATCTTATGCAGAAATAAAATAAAAAAAATAAAAATAAAAACTAAAAATGATCAAATATATGGAATTAATAAAGCTTTTAACAAAATTCTTTTTATAAAAACCTCATTAAAAAAATTTAAAATAAAATATAAAAAAAAAAATAATACTACATCAGTCAAAATAAATATTTTTATTGAATATAAAAATAAAAAATTTTATGAAGAAAATACCGGTTCAAATGTTATTAAAACATATATTAAAACAATTATTAAAATATTTAATAATATTTGGAAATTTAAAAAAAATAGAAAAAAAATTCAAAAAAAATAAATAAAAAATATTTTTTATAAAAAAACCTTCTTAGATAAAATAAATACAAAATTTTTCTAAGAAAGTTTTTTTTATTTTTTTATAAAAAAAATATATAATGTATGTTTAATTTTATTAAAAATATATTTTTTTTTAAAAATTTATAAAATTTGTTTTTTTATTTTTTTTTTTTTTTTTTTTTTTTATAGAATTTTTTTTAATTTAACCAATTAGTATGAAAAATTCCTTTTCTATCGTTTCTACGATATGTATGAGCTCCAAAATAATCTCTTTGAGCTTGAATTAAATTAGAAGGTAAATTTAATAATCTATATGAATCATAATATGTAATTGCAGAAGAAAATGCTGGAACTGGTATACCATTTATAACTGAATAAGAAACAATTTTTCTTAAAGATTTTTGATATAAATTAGAAATTTTTGTAAAATATGGTGTTAATAACAAATTTAATAAATTGTTATCACTTTCATAAGCTTTTATAATCTCTTTTAAAAAATCAGCTCTAATTATACAACCAGCTCTAAAAATTTTTGAAATTTTAGAATAATTTAAATTCCAATTATATTTTTTAGAAGCTGCATTTAATTGAGAAAAACCTTGAGCATATGAAATAATTTTTCCAAAATATAAAGATTTTCTTACATGTTCTATAAATTCTTCTTTATTAATATAATATGCATTTTTTTTTGGACCTTTCAACAAACTTGATGCTAAAAATCTTTGAGATTTAAGAGATGATAAATACCTAAAAAAAACAGATTGAGTAATAAGTGATAAAGGTTCATTTAAATCTAAAGCACTTTTGCTAGTCCATTTTCCAGTACCTTTATTACTTGCTTCATCTAGTATAACATCAATTAAATAATTTCCTTCATTATCTTTTTTTAAAAAAATATTTTTTGTTATTTCTATTAAATAACTTTTCAATTCACCTTTATTCCATTTTAAAAAAATATCAGATAATTCTTTATTATCTATTTTTAAAGAATTTTTTAATATAAAATAAGCTTCAGAAATTAATTGCATATCTCCATATTCAATTCCATTATGAACCATTTTGACATAATGTCCAGACCCATCCGAACCAATATAATCTACACAAGATTCATTATTTTTTGTTTTAGCTGATATTTTATTAAACAAAGATGAAACTTTTTTATAAGCATTTTTTTGTCCTCCAGGCATAATTGCAGGACCTTTTAATGCTCCTTCTTCTCCTCCAGAAATTCCAGCTCCAATAAAATTTATTTTATTTTTAGATAATTTAAAATTTCTTTTAATAGTGTCTTTATAAAAACTATTACCTCCATCAATAACAATGTCATTTTTACTTAAAAAAGGAAGAATTAAATCAATTGTAGAATCTGTTGATAGTCCAGATTTTACCATTAATAGAATTATTCTAGGTTTCTTTAAAGAAAAAATAAAATCTTTAATAGTATAAAAACCAAATATCTTTTTATTTTTATTATTTTTAAGTACTTCTTTAGTTCTTTCTTTAGATCTATTAAAAATAGAAACAGTATAATTCTTATTTTCTATATTTAAAGCCAAATTTCGACCCATTACAGCCATTCCAATTACTCCAATTTCATTCAATTCCATTATATTATCTCCTATTTTTTTTATATTTTTGTTTTTTTTTTAAAATAATTACTCTTTTAAGATTTTTTTAAAATTAAATTCCTTATTTTATAAAAATATTAAATATTTTAAAATTTAAAAAATATAAAATTTTAAAAATATAAAAAATATTTTAAAATTATATATTATCTTAAATAAATTAAATCTATTTTATATATAAAATATAAAATAAATAAAATTTTAAATATTTTTTTTAAATTTATTTTAAACTAGTAAAAATTTTAAAAAAAATAAAATAAAAAATTTAAAAAAAATATTTGAAAAATAAAAATAAATTTAAAAATTGTATAAAAATAAAAAATTTTTTAAAAAATATAATATCTATTTACTTTTCAAAAATGCTTTTTTTACATAAATTCTAAATAATATGAAAAAAATAATAAAAACTTAAAAAATTAATTTTTTAAAAATTTTTTATTAAATTTTTATTAAAACTAATAATAGAATTCTATTTTAATAACTTTATTAAAAAATAGAATTTAAATTATAATGTTCAGAATATATAATTATAATTTTAATTAAAATACAACATTTATAAAATAATTTAAAAAATATATTTTTAAAATTTTTTAATTAAATAAATATTTTAAAATTTAAAATATTATAAAAAATAAATATTTTATTTATAAATAAAATTTAAATTTTATTTGAAGTAAAAAAATTCCTAAAAAATTTTATAAAAAATTAAAATAAATAATTTTTATTTAAAAAATAATTTTTTAAAAAAAATTATTTTATACTATATTTAAAAAATATTTTAAAAATATAAAATTTAAAAAAAATTGGTAAAATATTATATTTTTAATAAAATAAAATTAGAAAAAATATCAATAATTAATAAATTTTTTTAAAAAAAAATAAAAAAAATAACAATTTTAATGTATAATAAAAATAAAATATAATAAAAATAAAAAATACCTATTTATAAAAAAAATAAATTAATTTTATTAAATATTTATAAATCAAATTTTTAATTAATAAAAAATTTTTATAAAAAGTTATTCAATAAATAATTATATTTTTTTATTTTAAAAATATTTATTTAAATAAGTTACTATATTATTTTAATTAATAATTTTTATTTCAAATTATTATTATTAAAATAAAAAATTTAAATAAATTAAAAATTTTAAAAAATAAAAAAAAAATAAAGAAGATAAAAAAAAAAAATTAAAATAAAGATAAAAATTAATATCATAATTTTTATAAAATTAATATATAAAAATTATTTAATAAAAAAAACATTAAAAATCTATTAATACTAAAATTGCTGCATCACTTCCAAAATATTTAGGAGATTGATGAAAGGCAACAACATTAGGATGTCTAGATAACCAAATTGGAATTTGTTTTTTTAAAATTTCTTTTCCATATCCATGCATAATATTTATACAATTAATCTTTTTTTCAATACAAAAATACATTAATCTACTTAATTCTAATTTTGTTTGAAATTGATTTAATCCATGAACATCTAAAAAAATTTTAGGAGAATAATATCCTTTTTTTAATTTATTTAAAAATTTTAATTCATAATCATATCTAATATAATAAAGAGGATCATTATTAAAATTATTTATAGATTCAGATAACGAAAAATAATAACTATGCAAGTCCTCATACATTTTTTTTTTTTTTTTATAAGATAAAAAATAAGAATTACTATTTTTAAAATGATAAATAGTATCTTGAAAAATTTTTTTAGTTCCACTTAAATAATTTCTAAAAATTAATTTATTTTTTAAACTTAATTTTTTTTTTGTCTTCATTATATTCTACCAAAATAAGATCAATTAACATTATATTAAAAATTAAATATATTAATAACCTTTTTTTTTAAGTTAATATAAAATTTTTTTAAAATAAAAAAATTAAAATTTATATAATAAATAATAAATTTTATTAAATAAATAAAGAATTAATACTCTTAATTTAAAAAAAAATTTTTATATAATATTAACGTATCAAATATATATTTTCAAATTTTATTAAAAAAAAATAAATTAAAAAATTTAAGGATTTTTCACATGTCAGGAAACTCAATAGGAAAAATATTTACAGTAACAACTTTTGGAGAATCTCATGGACATTCTCTTGGATGTATAATAGATGGAACACCTCCAGGATTAAAAATTTATAATAAAGATATTCAAAAAGAATTAGATAAAAGAAGACCAGGTAAATCTAAATATACTACACCAAGAAGAGAATTAGATAAAGTAAAAATATTATCAGGAATATTTAAAAATAAAACTACAGGAACTAGTATTGGATTAATTATAAAAAATACTGATCAAAGATCAAAAGATTATAAAAATATAAAAAATATATTTAGACCAGGACATGCAGACTATACTTATCAAAAAAAATATGGAATTAGAGACTATAGAGGAGGAGGTAGAGCATCAGCAAGAGAAACAGCAATGAGAGTTGCAGCAGGAGCAATTGCAAAAAAATATTTAAAAAAAAATTTTGGAATAAAAATAAAAGGATATTTATCTCAAATTGGACATATTAAATGTAAACTAATATCTTTTAAAGAAATTAAAAAAAATGATTTTTTTTGTCCAGATATCAAAAAAATTAATCAAATAGATAAATTAATTAGAAAAATAAAAAAAAATGGAGATTCTATTGGTGCAGAAGTTACAACAATAATTAAAAATGTTCCAATTGGATTGGGAGATCCTGTTTTTGATAAATTAGATGCAGAAATAGCACATGCAATGAT
The DNA here is from genome assembly GCF_964019855.1 of Buchnera aphidicola (Periphyllus acericola). GTDB lineage: Bacteria > Pseudomonadota > Gammaproteobacteria > Enterobacterales > Enterobacteriaceae > Buchnera_J > Buchnera_J aphidicola_BC. The sequence goes on along the minus strand of NZ_OZ026466.1, from coordinate 338,686 downwards.
GAGTATTAATGCTGTAAAAGGAGTTGAAATAGGAAATGGTTTTTCAGTTGTAAAAAAATTAGGTAGCCAACATAGAGATGAAATGACATCTAAAGGATATTTGAGTAATAGAGATGGAGGAATTATTGGAGGAATAAGTAATGGACAAGACATAATTATTAAAAGCGCGTTTAAACCTACTTCAAGTATTAGAATTCCTGCTCACGGAATAAATAAAAAAAACGAATCTGTTCAAATTATTACAAAAGGTAGACATGATCCATGTGTAGGAATTAGAGCAGTTCCAATTACTGAATCAATGGCAGCAATAGTAATTATGGATCATATTTTAAGATTTAAAGCACAATGTTCAAAAAATTTCTAGATTTTTAATAACTCATATTACAAAAAAATAAAAAAAAAATTAGATTATTATAATAAATTATAAATAATTTAATATTTTTTTTTATAAAATTTAAAAAATATTCATTTTAAAAAATATATTTATAAATTTCTAGATTATATATCTCATTAAATTAATTACGGAAAAAAAAAATGTTTAAAGGTAATATAGTAGCACTTATTACTCCAATGGATAAAAAAGGAAACATCTGCATAAAAAGCTTAAAAAAAATAATTAAATATCATATAAAAAATAAAACAAACGCAATAGTTTCTGTAGGAACTACTGGAGAATCTTCTACACTTACTCAAAAAGAACATGTTGACTTAGTATTACTAACATTAAAAATTGCAAATAAAAAAATACCTATAATTGCTGGAACTGGAGCTAATTCCACAAAAGAAGCTATTATTTTAACAAAAAAATTTGAAAAAAGTGGAATATCTGCATGTTTAAGTGTAACCCCATATTATAACAAACCTTCTCAAGAAGGATTATATCAACATTTTAAAAATATTTCTAAAAATACAAAATTACCACAAATACTTTATAATGTTCCTTCACGAACAGGATGTGATTTACTTCCAAAAACAATATATAGATTATCTAAATTTAAAAATATTATTGGAATTAAAGAAGCTAGTGGAGATTTATCACGTATTAATAAAATAAAAAATTTAATTAAAAAAAAATTTTTAATAATTAGTGGAGATGATGCAACAGCTTTAGATTTTATACAATTAGGAGGAAATGGAATAATTTCAGTAACATCTAATATTGCAGCTAAAGAAATGTCAAAAATGTGTACTCTTGCTTTAAATAAAAAATTTAAAAAAGCAAGAAAAATTAATAATAAATTAATTAAACTCCACAAAATTTTATTTCTAGAATCTAATCCTATTCCAATTAAATGGGCTGCTCAAAAATTAGGTTTAATAAAATTTAATACATTAAGATTACCAATGACAAAACCTTCAAAAAAATTAAAAAAAATAATAACCTATGAATTAAAAAAAAAAAAATTAAAACTTCAAAAATAAAAAATCAAAAATAAAAAATTTAAATTAAATATAATTTTTCTTGAGTAAATAAAATTGAAATATATTTCAAAAGAAATATATTTCAATTCTAAAAAAAATATTTAAATAAAAAGTTTCTTTAAAATATTAATATATATTTTACATAATTTGTATAAATCATTAATTTGTGAACATTCATTAATTTTATGTATAGTTTTATTAATTAAACCTAATTCTATAATTTCAGAGTTCATACAAGAAAAAAATCTACCATCAGAAGTACCTCCAGAAGTAGATAAATTTGCATGTAATTTTTGTACTTTATAAATAGAAGATTTTACTACTTCTAATAAAGTTCCTGAATATGTAATAAAAGGATTTCCTGAAACAATCCAATTAATTTTATATTTAGATTGATTTTTTAATAAAAGTTGTCCGATTTTTTTTTTAATTTCTTTTTCAGTAACTTCTGTATTATATCTAATGTTAAAACCTATTTTTATAGAATTAGGAATAATATTTGAAATATTTCTTTTTCCAGACTTTATATAAAATATTTGTAAACTACTAGGTTGAAAAAATTGGTTTCCACGATCTAATTTTAAAAATATAAGATCTTTAATAAAATTAATAGAATTATTAATAGGATTATCTGCAAGATGAGGATAAGCAATATGACCTTGTATTCCATAAATTTCTAATTGAGCACTCAAAGAACCTCTTCTACCGTTCTTAATGGTATCTCCTAAAAAATTTTCACTCGTAGGTTCTCCAACTAAACAATATTCAATATTTTCTCTTCTGTTTCTTAAAATTTTTATTATTTCTTTAGTTCCATCGCAAGCTAAAGATTCTTCGTCAGATGTTATTAAAAAAGATATTCTTCCAGAATGAAACGGATATTTTTTTATAAAATATTCAGTTGCAATAATCATTGCTGATAAAGATCCCTTCATATCCGAAACACCCCTTCCAAATAAAAAATTATCTTTTATAATTGGTTTAAAAGGATCGTTTTCCCATTCCTTTAAATTACCAGGTGGAACAACATCTGTATGACCAACAAAAGTCAAAGTTTTTCCTGAACCTTTACATGCCCACAAATTATTTGTTTGATTAATTTTAATGTTTTCAATAAAAAAACCAATATTTTTTAATCTTTTTGAAATAATTTTTTGACAACCTAAATCTAAAGGACTGATAGAAGGAATCTTAATAAGCTGTTTACTTAACGAAATAATTTCATCTAACATAACATATAATTCCTTTTTAAAATTTAAAAAAAAATAATAAAATTTAATTTTAAAATAAAATGAGAAAAATAAAATATGTAAATAATTTTAAAAAAATTTTATAAAAAATTATAAAAATATATTTAATTTTCAATTAAATTAATAGATTTTTTTATAACATTATCAATTGTAAAACCAAATTTTTTAAATAAATCAATAGCAGGAGCAGAATCTCCAAAAGTTTTCATACCAATAATTTTACCTTTTAAACCTGAGTATTTATACCAATAATCTTTTATACTTGCTTCAATTATTAAACGTTTTTCAACTTCAGGTGGTAAAACTAAATTTTTATATGATAATTTTTGTTTTTCAAAAATATCTGTAGAAGGAATAGAAACTACACGAACAGAATATCCTAAATTAATTAATTTTTCATATGCTGATATTGCTAACTGTAATTCAGAACCAGTAGATACTAAAATAATATCTAATTTTTTCAAACTATCTCTAATAATATAACCACCACGATTAATATCTTTTATTTGAACATCATTTCTTTTAATAAAACTTAAATTTTGTCTAGATAAAATTAATGATGTAGGTCCATCTTTTCTTTCTATAGAATTTTTCCAAGCTATTGCAGTTTCTAATGCATCTGCAGGTCTCCAAACACTCATATTTGGAGTTAAACGAAGACTCGATATTTGTTCAATTGGTTGATGCGTAGGTCCATCTTCTCCTAACCCAATAGAATCATGAGTATATATAAAAATATTTCTCGTCTTCATTAAAGCTGCCATTCTTACAGCATTTCGTGCATACTCTAAAAAAATAAGAAAAGTTCCAGAATATGGAATAAATCCTCCATGTTGAGAAATTCCATTCGAAATAGAAGTCATCCCAAACTCTCTTACACCATAATTAATATAATTTCCTAATTTATACTTATTAATAGACTTTGAACCTGACCATTTTGTTAAATTACTTGGAGAAAGATCTGCTGAACCACCTAATAACTCTAATAAATGAGGACCAAAATATTCAATAATATTTTTAGAAGCTTGTCTAGTGGAAATAGATTCATTTGAACTTTTTAAAATATTAATTAATTTCTTATTTATTTTATTCCAATTTTTTGGTAATTTTTGATTCATACGACGTTTATATTCAAACGCTAACTTTGGATATTTTTTTTTATATTTTGAAAAAACCTTATTCCATGAATCTTCTAATAACTTTCCTTTTTTTTTTGCATCCCATTTGGAATAAATAAAATCTGGAATTTCAAACGGCTGATATTTCCAATCTAAATTTTTTTTTGATAAAATAATTTCTTCTTTTCCTAAAGGAGAACCATGTACATCAGCTGTACCAGATTTATTTGGTGATCCAAATCCTATTATTGTTTTAAAAATTATTATTACTGGTTTATTTTTAATTTTTTGTGCAGTTTTTATTGCATTAAAAATAGATTTAGAATCATGACCATCTATGTTATCAATCACATGCCAATGATAAGATTCAAATCTTTTTTTTATATCCTCAGAAAACCAATAATCTGTATTTCCATCTATCGAAATATTATTTTTATCATATATTAAAATTAATTTTTCTAAACCTAAAGTTCCTGCTAAAGAACATGCTTCATGTGAAATTCCTTCCATCAAACAACCATCTCCAGCAAAAACCCAAGTATAATGATCTACAATTTTATATTTTTTTTTATTAAAATATAATCCTAATGTTCTTTCTGCAATAGCCATACCTACAGCAATAGATATTCCTTGTCCTAAAGGACCAGTTGTAGTTTCTATTCCAGGAGTACATCCAATTTCAGGATGTCCAGGAGTTTTTGAATTTAATTTTCTAAATTTTTTTAAATCTGATACACTTAAATCATACCCAGTTAAATGTAAAATACTATATAACAGAATTGATCCATGTCCATTTGATAAAATAAATCTATCTCTATTTTCCCATAATGGATTATTTGGATTATGTTTTAAAAAAAATCTCCATAAAATTTCAGCAATATCAGCCATGCCCATTGGAGTACCAGGATGTCCAGAATTTGATAATTGAACAGAATCCATACTAATTGCTCGAATTACATTAGACAAATCTTTTTTAGAATTCATTTTTTTTCCTAATTTAAAATAAAAAAATAATACAATAATAAAAATATAAAAAAAAAAATTTAATTTAAATATTTTTTTCTATTATTGATTCAAGAAAATTTTGATCTAAACTAAATTGTTTTATTCCTTCAGATAATTTTTCAACAGCCATTAAATCTTGATTATGTAAAAAGTTAAATTCAGATTTAGACATTTTTTCTTTTATTTTTGAAAAAACTTTTTTAGGTAAAAATAATTGTTTAGAAAAAACTGTATTACTAGATTTTAATTCTTTTAATAATTCTGGAGAAATAGTTAAACAATCACAGCCAGATAAAGACAAAATTTGTTTTTTATTTCTAAAACTTGCTCCCATAATAATTGTTTTATAAGAGTATTTTTTATAATATTTATATATTTTTTTTACTGATTTAACTCCTTTATCAAATAAAACATTATATTCTTTCATTGGATAATGAAGATTATACCAATCATATATTCTTCCTACAAATGGAGAAATTAAAAAAACATTAGCTTCAGCGCAAGCACGAGCTTGTGCAAAAGAAAATAAAAGAGTTAAATTACAATTAATATTTTCTTTTTCTAAATATTTTGCAGCTTTTATACATTCCCAAGTCGCAGCTAATTTAATTAATACTTTAGAACGATTTATTCCATGTTCATTTTCATACATATAAATAAGATCTCTCGCTTTTTTAATACTTTTTTCTGTATTAAAAGATAAACGAGAATCCACTTCACTTGATACAACTCCAGGAATTTTTTTTAAAATTTCAACTCCAAAATTCACAACTATCTTATCTACTGCTCGATTTATTATTTTTTCTTTTGAACCTCCTTTTTTTTTAGAATATTGAATAGATTCTTTAATTAAATAATTATATTTTTCCATTTGTATTGCTTTTAATATTAAAGACGGATTTGTTGTAGCATCAAATGGATTATATTTTTCAATATTTTGAATATCTCCACTATCTATAACAACTTTAGTATACTTTTTTAATTGATCTAATTGATTCATAAAATTAATACCTTTATATGTTTTATAAAAAATTTTTATAATAAAAATAATATCATTTTTTATAAATATTTTTTTAATATAAAAAAATGATGTTAAAAATTAAACTTTTTTAAAATTAAAGTTGTATTTACGCCACCAAAACCAAAACTATTTGACATAACTGTATTCAATTCAATTTTTTTCATAGTTTTTATTATTTTTATATCTTTAATTTCAGAGTCTAATATATCTATATTAATAGACGGAGCAATAAAATTATTTTCTAACATAAGTAATAAAAAAATTATTTCATGAACACCTGAAGCTCCTAATGAATGACCAGTCATCGATTTTGTAGAAGAAATTAAAGGACATTTTTTTTTTTGAAAAACTTTTTTTATAGAATTTAATTCTTGTAAATCTCCTAATTTTGTTGAAGTAGCATGAACATTTATACAATCAATATTAGTAGAAATTTTTTTAATCGAATTTTTCATACATCTTATCATTCCTTTCTCAGATGAAGAAAACATACTAAAACCGTCTGAATTTGTATTATATTCTATTATCTCTCCATATATATGAGCATTTCTAGATAAAGCTGAGTTTAATTCTTCTAAAACTAATATTCCACTTCCTTCAGAAATAACAAAACCATCACGATTTAAATCAAAAACACGAGAAGAAAATTTAGGAAAATTATTATATTTTCTTGATAAAACTTTAATTAAATCAAAATAAAATGCAGTATTTAAAGTAATTGCTTCTGAACCTCCAGAAAAAACTATATTTTGTTTACCAGATCGAATTAATTCATAAGAATGACCTATACAATTTGAAGAAGTAGCACATGCAGAACTAATTGAATAACTAATTCCATTTATTTTAAATAATGTAGATAAACATGCTGAAACACTTGAATTCATAATTTGAAAAATAGTATATATACTACTACTCTCAAATTTTTTATAAACACTATTGTTTATTTGACTTTCATAATTTAAACTTAACAAATTATTTCTCGAAGAACAAAATCCAGTACCAATAATTAATCCTACATTTTTATTATTTTTATATTCAAAATCTTTTAATAAAGAATCATTAATCGCTTGCTTCATTGCTAAATAAGCATAAATAGTTTCTAAATTCATATATTTAAAAAATTTTTTTTTGAAAAATTTTTTATATTTTAAATTTATTTTTCCCCAAACATTACTTTTTAATCCAAAATCTTTCATTTCTTGTGAAAAAACAATTCCACATTCCCCATTTTTTAAAGATTTTAAAACTTTTTTTTTATTTTTACCAATACTGGAAAGAATTCCTAATCCAGTTACAACAACTCTATTCATATAATCCTTAAAATTTTAATTTTAAAAAAATATTTATATAAAATATATAAATATGATATAATTTTTTTAAAATTTTTTTAAAAAAAAGTAATAATGAAAAAAAAATTTGGAAATCTTTTTATTATTCCTACTCCAATAGGAAACATAAATGATATTACATATAGAGCAATAAAAACTTTAAAAAAAATAGACTATATAGCATCTGAAAATTATAAAAATACTTTAAAATTATTAAATAAATTTAATATTAAAAAATCTATCATATCATTTCATCAACATAACGAAATAAAAAATACAAAAAAAATTATAAAGAAAATAAAAAAAAAAAAAAATATTGCATTAGTATCAGATGCTGGAACACCTACAATAAATGATCCTGGTTACTTTTTAGTAAAAGAATGTTATATCAAAAAAATTAAGGTAATTCCATTACCTGGAGCTTGTTCAATTATTTCAGCACTAAGTGCATCTGGAATTCCATCTAACAAATTTTGTTTTGAAGGATTTTTACCGTCAAAAAAAATAAAAAGATGTAAAATTTTAAAAAAATTAAAATACGAAACACGAACTTTAATTTTTTTTGAATCTCCTCATAGAATTAAAAATAGTTTAAAAAATATCCTAAAAATCTTTGGAAAAAATAGAAAAATAACTATCGCACGAGAAATTACAAAATTTTGGGAATCAATAAAACATAACACAATATATAATCTTTTTAATAAATATAAAAATAATTTATTAATCTGTAAAGGAGAAATAGTTTTAGTAATTGAAGGTCATAAAATTAAAAAAAAAAAAATATCCAAAAAAATTAAAAAAACATTAAATTTTTTAAAATCTGAATTATCTTTAAAAAAAACTGCAATTTTAACATCAAAAATTCATAAAATAAATAAAAATATTTTATATAAATACTTGATAAAAAAACAAAATCATGATACAAATTAAAAATATGAAAAATTTAATGAAGTTGACCAAACAATCGCTCTTATATTTAAAAAATTAATATAAGAGAGGAAAGTCCGGGCTCCACAGGACAAAGCGCCAGATAACATCTGGGAGATTAAAATCTACGAACAGTGCCACAGAAAATAACCGCCTATATTATAAATTTTTTATAGGTAAGGGTGAAAAGGTGTGGTAAAAGCACACCGTATAATCTGGTAACAGTTTATAGACATAGGTAAACTCCGCTTGGAGCAAGGCCAAATATAGGAAAATTAGTATAGATCCGTACTTAAAACCTGGGTAGGCTGCTAGAACTAAAAAGTAATTTTTAGTCAAGATAAATGATTGTTTAAAACAGAACCCGGCTTATAGGTCAACTTCATTAATTTAATATATGTAAATTAAAAAAAAATAAATAAAAATTTTAAAAAAAAATTATTCTCCAGAAATAACCATATTAGATATTAATATAGAACCACATTGAATATTCTCTTTTAAATTATAATCATTGCTCATTAAAACTATATTCTTAAAAATATTTTTTAAATTTCCAGAAATTGTAATTTCACTTACTGAATGTTCAAAATTACTATTTCTAATAAAATATCCTGATGCTCCTCTTGAATAATCTCCATTAATAATATTAACTCCGTCACCCATTAAATCTGTAACTACTAAACCAGTATTCATAGTCTTTATTAATTCTTTAAATAAAATTTTATTTTTTTGTATAAATATCCAATTATAAATTCCTCCGGAATGTCCAGTATTTTGTAATCCTAATTTTTTTGATGAATAAGAATTTAATAACCAAGTTTTTAAAATACCATTTTTTATAATAAAACGAGGAATTGTTAAAACTCCTTCATAATCAAAAGGAGCAGATCCTATTCCTTTTAAAATATGAGGATTATCAAAAATACTCAACCATTTAGGAAAAATCAATTTATTTAAACTATTTAATAAAAAAGTAGATTTATTACAAACTGTCATACCTAGAATAGATTTATATAAAGAATAAAAAATACTACCAGCAGCATCAGATGTTAATATAACTGGACATTTTTGAGTAGAAATTTTTTTTGAATTTAATCTCAATAAAACACGTTTAGAACATGTTTCACCTATAAACTTAGGAGATTCCAAATTATTTATTTTTCTAGAAATAGAATAATAATAATCTCTTTCTATTTTAATAGAATTTTTATCTTTAGCTAATACACATGTAGAAAGATCATATCTACTAGATTTATATGATGAAAAGATTCCTTTAGTATTACCAAAAGCAAAAATTCTATTTGAAATATTTAAAAATCCACCTTCAGTATTAATTATCTTTGAATCATAATTTAAAGCATATTTTTCTGTAAAATATGCTAATTTAATATTTTCTTGCAAATTTAATTTAGAAAGATGAAATAAATTAAGATTATAAGCTTTATATGTTAATGGACAAAATTCCGAAAGCCCTGAAAATTTATCAGCAGAAGTATATTTCAAAATATTTATAGCTGAAAAAATAGTCTTCTTAATAGAATTCATATTTAAATCAGTAGAAGATGCAGATCCTTTTTTAAAATTAGAATATACTGAAATAAAATACTCAACATTATCATTAAATTCTATAAATTCAGGTTTTCCATATCTCACAACTATTGCTGTATTATAAGTTTTTGTAATACATACAAAAGCTTCATCCACTTTTTTTTTCACTAAATTAATTGATTCAAAAATAATTTCATTTATTTGTTTTTTTTGATTCGAAATATTCTCTAAATTATACATTTTAACCCTTTTATATTCTTAATTTATTTAAAAATTATAAAAATTTTAATTAAAAAAATTAATAAATTCTATATTATTTTTTTTTAAAAATTTTTTAAAATTCTAATTGTTGCTATAATAATATACATCACATATTATATTAATTATCTTAAAATTATTATTATAAAAAATTTAAAATATGAAATTTAAAAATAAAAATATAAAAAAAATTAATGTTACAATCGAAATATCATCACATTCCACTCCAATAAAATATGAATTTAACAAAAAAAAAATGTTTCTTGAAGTAGATAGAATTATTCCGACATCAATGTTTTATCCATGTAATTATGGATTTATCAATAAAACTATATCTTTAGATAAAGATCCTTTAGATGCACTAGTAATTACTCCATATCCGTTAATTCCAAATTCGTTAATTAAATGTAAACCAATTGGTATGTTAAATATGGAAGATGAATCAGGAATAGATTATAAAATAATATGTGTTCCTATTAAAAAAATTTGTGAAGAATATACCTTAATAAATGACATTACTGATATATCTAAAAATTTATTAAATAAAATTTCTCATTTTTTTAAATATTATAAAAAATTAGAAAAAAATAAATGGACAAAAATTTTAGGATGGAAATCTTCAAATTCCGCAAAAAAAGAAATTTCTTTATCATTTAATAGATATAAAAAAATTAAAAAAATATATAAAAAAAAAAATAAAAAAAATTAAAAATATAAATAATTCATATATTTCTTGTTAAAATTTTTATAAATTGAAAAAAATATATATAAAATAGGAATAATTATGTCCAGAAAATGTCAAATTACAAAAAAAAAAGTAAAATTTGGAAATAAACGCTCACATGCTTTAAATACAACTAAAAGAAAGTTTAACATAAATTTAAAAAAACATAAATTTTGGATAAAAAAACAAAAAAAATTTATAAAATTAAAATTATCTACTAAAGCAATGAGAATTATTAATAAAAAAGGCATAGAAAACGTATTAAAAAATATAAAAATATAAAAAAATAAATTAGGAAAAAAAAATGGCAAAAAAATCTAGAGAAAAAATAAAGTTAATTTCATCATTTAAAACAGGTCATTATTATACAACTACAAAAAATAAAAGAAATACAACAACTAAATTAGAAATAAAAAAATATGACCCTATAGCAAGAAAAAGAACAATATATAAAGAATCTAAAATAAAATAAAAAAATTTTTAAAAAAATAACTTAAAAAAAAATTATAAAATTATAAAAAAAAATATATCTAAATTAGTATAAAAATACTAATATATTTTTATACTATTTTAAAAAAATTATTTAAAATAAATATTTAATATACTTAAATATATTTTATTTAAATAATTATTTAAAAAAAAGAAAATCGGAAATAAAAAAACAAAAAAAGATAATAATCCTATAAAATTTATTATAGAAAAACCAATAGAAAAAATAGATAATTGAGGAGTAAATTTATTTAAAAAACATAAATATATATTCATACAAAATAAAATTATAATAATTGGTAAAATTAAATGAATTCCACTAATAAAAATTAAATTAAAAAATTTAATTATAGAAAAAAATATTTTAATATTTAAAAAATTAAAATTCATTGGAAAAAAATAAAAACTTTGAATAATAGTAGATAAAACCCATAAATGACCATCTAAAGACAAAAATAAAAGAATTAATAAAATGTTTAATAAATGAGACATAACAGATGATCTTAACATAACACTTTCATCAAAAAAATTTAAAATCGATAAACTAGTTTGAAAACTAAAAATTTCTCCAGATATATTTGTAATAAAAAAAATTAAATTTATAGAAAATCCAAGTAAAATTCCAATTAAAATTTGTTTAAATAAAATATATTCTCCTGTTAAAGAAAAAATAGAAAAATTTAATATAGGAAAAGATTGAAATATTACTAAACTAATTATAATAGACAATAAAATTTTCATTTTTATATTAAAATAAATACTATTAAAAACAGGAGCAGTATAAAATAAAAAAAAAATCCGAATCGATAAATAAAAAATATTCTTAAAAACAATAAAACAATTAGTAAAATTATAATTTATCAAATTTGTCATTTGTTTTAACCTAAATATACAACCATTGGTATTTTAAGAAACAAAGTATGAATATATTCAACTATCAGTTCTAACATCCAAGGACCTAAAACAAATAAAACTAAAAAAATAGAAATTATTTTTGGAATAAAAGATAAAGTTTGTTCATTAATTTGAGTAACTGCTTGAAATATACTAATTATTAAACCACTCAATAACACAGAAAAAAGTATTGGAGTAGCTAAAAAAAATAACACTTTACTTGCATCAAAAAAAATATTTTCTAAAAATTCTGAAATCATTAAATTACCTTATATTAACATTTAAAATATTAATAAATTTTTATCAATAAAAACTATGAGTTAAAGAACTAATTAATAACTTCCATCCATCAGATAAAACAAAAATTATTAATTTTAAAGGTAATGAAATAATAGAAGGAGGAACCATCATCATTCCTAATGACATTAATATACTTGAAATTAATAAATCAATAATTAAAAAAGGAATAAAAATTATAAATCCTATTTTAAAAGCAGTAGTTAATTCACTCGTAATAAAAGAAGGAATTAAAACTTTCATAGAAACAACTTTATTTTTTGATGGATAATGATCTAATTTTGTAAAAAGTAATAAATCTTGTTTTCTTGTTTGATTTAACATAAATTCTCGAAAAGGATCTAAACTTTTTTGAATAGCAGTCTCTAAATTAATCTTATTTTTATGAAAAGGTATATAAGAATTTTCATATACTTTATTTAAAGTAGGTTGCATAATAAAAAAAGTTAAAAATAAAGATAATCCAATTAAAATTTGATTAGAAGGAATATAAGGAGTTCCAATAGCACTTCTTAAAAAACTAAAAACAATTATAATTCGAGTAAAACAAGTCATCATTAATATGATAGCTGGAATAAAAGCTATAAATGTTATTAATAATAATGCTTGCATAGAAACAGACCATTGAATTGAATTATTAGTATTTAAAAGAAAATTATTTAATAAATCAGTATCATTTGCATAAGAATTACGTGAAAAAAATAAAAATATAAATATTAACAAAAAATTATATATCATTATAATTATTCCAAAATTTTATAGTATATTTAAAAAATATAATTTTAATTTATTTTTTTTTTTTTTTTTTTTTAGAAAAAGTATGTAATTTAAATATTTTATTTGAAGTAATTCCTAAAATAAATTTTAAATTTTTAACATGTACAACAACTATTTTTATATTAGAATCAATAAAAGTAGTAGATAAAATTTTTATACAAGAAGAATTATTTTGTCTTTTTAAAATCAAATATCTATTAATTATAAAAAAAATTAACAAAAAAATAATAATATAAATTATGATATCAATATTAATAAATTTTAATAAATTAATAGAATTTATTCGTGTAAATAGAGTATTCATATTGTTTAATTTCTTTTAAAAAATAGAAAATATTATAAAAAAATAACTACAAAATATATTTTTTTATATATAAGAGTTATTTATATTGTAAATATTAAAAAAATTTTTATATATTATAAAAAAATTTTTAATAAATATATGAATTTAATAATTATAAATTATAATATTAAATACTGAAAAAATTCTTAAATTTTTTTAAAAAAATAAAGAAAGTATTATATTTTAAAAAAATATTTTTATTTATATAAAAAATTTCATTTAAAAAAAAATGTTTAAATGAAATTTTTTAAATTTTTAATACTACTACAAAAATTTAAAATATAAAAAAAATATTTTAATTATATTAAAATTTTAAGAAAAAAGAAAAAAATAAAAATTTTAATGAAAAAAAATTTTTAAATCAATAAAATTTTTGTTTTTATTTTAAAAAATTTTTATAAAATATACTTATTTTTTAAAAAATTTATTACTCTTCTTTAATTTTATTTTTTTTATCAATTAAATTATTTTTATTTTTTAAATTTTTATCTAATAAAACATTTTTATCTTGATTATCTTCATAACATTTTTTAAAATTAATTAAAAAATTTAAATTATTATCTTGAAATTTTTTAGTTATTTTTTTAAATGAATAAAAAGAAGTTATAAAAAAAGATAAAAAGAAAAATAATAAAAACCAAGGAACTAAACCTATAATTCTATTTATAGATTCTTTTTTTTGAATAGGAGTATATTTTACAATAGGAGGTTCTAAATTTGTAAATTTATAATTAAATATATCAATTGAATCTCCTCTAAATATTGAAAAATTTACAACTTTTCTTACTAATTTTTTTAAATTTAAAATTTCATTATTATTTAATGGAATATAATCTCCATTAGATTTTTTTTTATAATTTAAAACTATTGTAATAGATATAATTGGAAGCTTATTAAAATTTATTATTTTTTTAAAATTTTTATAATTTTCTTTATTGAGATTTTCTTTATTAATTAATGGTTTAATAATATTTTTTGAAGGAATAAAATCTTTATCAACATTATTTGATAAATTAGATAAAAAATTATAATTATGTAATTCATATCCTGTATTTTTTATAAAATTATAATCGTCCATAAAATAAAAATTATTTTTTTTATCACTATAAAAATTTTTATTTAAATTAACGTATTTATTAAAAGAATCAGAATTAAAATTTACAAGTTCTTTTTTTATTTCTTTTTGATCATAATCTTTTGATTTATATTTTTTATTTAAATTAATTTTAGCTGTTACTTCAACTACAACATTTTCTTTTCCAAATATAGGAAAAAGAACATTTTCTATTTTATTTTTATATCTCTTTTCAATAGAATTAATATAATTAATAGAATTAAAATTATTTTTATTTTTTAAAGATTTATCAGATCCTCGCAATAAGTCTCCAAATTGATTTACAATAGTAATATTTTTTTTAGGTAAATTATAAATACTAGTAGATAAAAGATTAATTATAGAACTATAAATTTTATTATTAAAATTACTTCTTTTATTAATATTTAAAAAAACAGAAGCAGAAGAAAAATTTTTTTCATTTAAAATATATGAAATTTTTGGAATAGATAAATGAACACGAGCATTTTTTACAAAAATTAATCTCTCTATAGTTCGAGATAATTCTCCTTCTAAAGCTCTCTGATAATTTATTTGTTCATTAAATGAACTAATTCCAAATTTTTCTTCATCTAATAACTCAAATCCAGGAAGTAAATTCTTTGAATTTAAACCTATAACATTTTCTTCGTTATCATTAACTTTTTTTTCTTTAGAAATAAATGATGATTTTAAAATTTTAGAATTATTATTTATATCATTCATATTCACAAATTTTTTAACATTAACATTATTATCATTAAAAAATAAATTTTTATAAAAAAAATTATAATTAGGATAATAAAACCAAATAAAAAAAGAAATAAAAGTAATTAAAAAACAAAGAAAAAATATAAGTAATAACTTTTTATTTCTTCTAAAATAAAAAAAAATATAATTAAATATATTTTTATTGTTTTTTTTTTTTAAACCCATAATTTTTTAATCACCTAAAGTGAATTTATAAAATATCTTCTTTAAAATATTATATAAAATATTTATGAATGTAAAATTTAAAATTTTTTTTTAATAATATAAAATTATGATATTATATAATAATTTGAAAATATAAAAACAAATTATTTTTTTTTAAAAGGAAAAAATATGCTTATTAACAAACTTAATTACTTGTCTCATATACAAAAAATTCATAAAAAAATAAATTTTCAAAAAAAAAAAAATATTCTTGATAAAACATTTTCAATACATTTAAAAAATTCATTAAAAAAACTTCAAAACAAGAAAATAAATAACGAATCTAAATTAAATTTAGAAAATTCAAAAAATTTTTTTAATAAACTTTTAATTAATCTTTCAAATTCAAAAAGTTCATTAGAAATCACTATTCAAATAAGAAATCAAATAATTTCAACCTATCATGAAATAATGAATATACAAATATAAAAAATAATTAATAAGTTTTTATAATATATCAAAATATATTATACTAGTAATATATTAAATATTATTTAATCTTTAAAAAATAAAAAATTTTATAATAAATTAAAAATTTTTTATTTTTTTTTTTTTTTTTTTTTAATATATCTCTAAATTATTTATAAAAAATACTTTAAAAATTAAACAAAAACTTTTTTAATATGTTTTAAAAATTTTTTTAAAAATAATAAAGTTTTTTTCTTACCAAAAAAAAATAATATCTTATCAATTCCTATAGAATGAATATTTCCGATTAAAGCAATACGAATAGGAATTATTAAATTTTTTAATAAAATATTATTTAATACAGAAAAATTTTTTATAGAATTAAGAATTTTAAATTCATTCCAAACTGATAAATCTAAAAATATTTGATATATTTTTTCAATAATTTCTACACTATTTTTATTTAAATGTAATCTTATATATTCATCATTGTACTCATATACATTATTTTTATAAAAAATTGAAATTGAATTAAATAACTCAAGAACAGTAGAACAACGTTTAGAGAAAGCTTTAATAATTATATTTAATTTTGGTCCATTTTCAAAATTTAATTTATTTTTTTTAAAAAAAGATATTAAAATTTTTTTTATTTTTTTTATACTACTAGAAGACATATAATGTTTATTTACCCAAAGAAGTTTCATTTCATCAAAAATACTAGAAGACTTATTAATTGACTTTAAATTAAATAATTCAATCATTTCATTAATACTAAAAATCTCTTGATTTTTATGAGACCATCCTAATCTTACTATATAATTTAAAATAGCTTCTGGAAAATATCCTAAATTTTTATATTCTAAAACTTTAGATGAATTATCTCTTTTTGATAAAATTTTATGTTTATTATTTAAAATTAAAGACAAATGAGAATAAGATGGTAATTTCGCACCTAAAGAATTCAAAATATTAATTTGACGCGGAGTATTATTAATGTGATCTTCACCTCTTATAACATGCGTAATTTTAGATTCCATATCATCAATTACAACACAAAAATTATATGTCGGCATTCCATTTTCTCGTTGAATTATTAAATCATCTAATTCAGAATTCTTAAACGTAATTTTTCCTCTAATAGAATCACAAAAAGATACTTTTCCAAATAAAGGATTTTTAAATCTAATTACATATTTATTTAAACTTTTAAAATTATCTTTTAAATTCCTGCAAAATCCATTATATCTTGGTTTTTCTTTATTTAAAATTTGATTTTTTTTAATAAAATTTAATTTTTTATATCCACAATAACATTTATATGCTAATTTATTTTTTAACATAAATGTAATAATTTCTTGATAATGTTTAATTTTTTCACTTTGAAAATAAGGACCTTCATCCCAATCTAAATTTAACCATTTTAATGTATTAATAATTTTTTTTGAATAAATATCTTTAGATCTAATTAAATCAGTATCTTCAATTCTTAAAATAAAAGATCCATTATTTTTTTTTGCATACAACCAAGAATACAAAGCTGTTCTAATATTTCCAAAATGCAATTCTCCAGTAGGACTAGGAGCAAAACGAGTTTTTATAAACATAATATCCCTTATTTATAAAATTTATTGTATTTTTTAATAAAAATATTATATAATAAAATAAAAATTTTTAAAATTAGAAATAAAAAATAAAAAAATAATAAAATCAAATAAAAATTTTTATTTTAAAAAAATATAAAAAATTTATAAAAATATAATAAAAAAATGGGTGATTAGCTCAGTTGGTAGAGCGCCTCTCTTACACGGAGGATGTCGGCGGTTCGAACCCGTCATTACCCAAATTTTAAAATTTAGGGTCGTTAGCTCAGTCGGTAGAGCAGTTGACTTTTAATCAATTGGTCGCAGGTTCAAATCCTGCACGACCCAAAAAAAATTAATTTTTTATTTCATACAATTTTTCTAACAATTCTTCTTCATCTATAATTTCT
Organism: Buchnera aphidicola (Periphyllus acericola); assembly: GCF_964019855.1. Lineage (GTDB taxonomy): Bacteria > Pseudomonadota > Gammaproteobacteria > Enterobacterales > Enterobacteriaceae > Buchnera_J > Buchnera_J aphidicola_BC. The sequence goes on along the minus strand of NZ_OZ026466.1, from coordinate 320,816 downwards.
ATATTTAATTTTATTGATTGTATTAATTTTTTTCCAGGTTTCTTACCTTTCACAACTAAATTAATTTTTTTTGAACAATTATTTTTAATTTGACCTCCAAAATTTTCTAATTTTTTTGTAATTTCTAATCTAGAAAAATTTTTTAATTCACCAGTAATTAAAATGTTTTTATTATAAAAAAAATTATTTATTTTTTTTATTTTTTTTTTATAAATATTTATTTTAAATTTGTTTAATAAGTTATCTATTATTTTTTTATTTTGTTCCTTAGAAAAAAATAAAAATAAATTTTTTGATATTTCTTTTCCAATTCCAAAAACCTTTAAAAAATCTTGCTCTTTAGAATTTATTAAATTATGTAAAGATTTAAAATAATTTGATAAATTTATCGAATTAATTTTTCCAACTCCTTTAATTCCACATGAAAAAATAAATTTATCTAAACTAATTTTTTTAAATTTTTTTAAAGAAGATAAAATGTTTTTTAAAGTAATATTTCCAACATTTTTTAAATCATTTAAAATATCTTTATTTAAATTAAAATAATCTATTGGATTATAAAAATTTTTTTTTTCAACAAGCTGATTAATAATTTGAGGACCTAAATCTTTAATCTGAAAAGATGATTTAGAAAAAAAATGAATTAAACGCTTTTTTATCTGTTCTAAACAAAATAAATAATTCTTACAATAATAATTTTTTTTATCATTTGAAATTTTTAAATAAGTTAAACAAGAAGGACATTTTTTTGGAAATTTTACTTTTTTTGAAAAAATATTTTCAGAAGAAATTTTTTTTTTAATAATTTTAGGAATTACATCTCCCATACGAGATACAAATATTGTATCTCCAATATATAAATTTAATTTTTTTAACTCATTATTATTATATAAAGAAGCTCTTCTAATTATTGCTCCAGATATTTTTATAGAATTAAAATGAGCAACAGGAGTAATAATTCCAGTACGTCCAACTTGAAAAGAAACATTTAATAATTTAGTTTTTTTTTCTTCACTTGGAAATTTATATGCAATAGCCCATTTTGGAAAATTTGATAAATTACCAATTTTTTTTCTCAAATTTAAAGAATCTATTTTAATTACAATCCCATCAATGTCAAATTCTAATTTAGATCTAAAATTTTTTATTTTATTATAAAAATCAATAATTTCATTTAATGAAGAACATAAAACAAAATTTTTATTAATATAAAAACCAAAATTTTTTATTTCCATTAATATTTTATAATAACTATCTATATTTTTAAAATAATCAAATAATTCAAAACCATGACAAACAAAAAATAACTTTCTAGTTCTAAATTCGTTTAAATTAGTATGACGTAAAGTTCCAGATACTAAATTTCTTGCATTAGAAAATTTATTACAAGTTTTAGATTTTTTTTTATTTAAAGATAAAAAATCTTTTTTTAACATTAAAACTTCTCCTCTTATTTCCATAATTTGAGGAATATTTTTACTATTCAAAACTAAAGGAATAGATTTAATAAAAAAAACATTTTTAGTAACATCTTCTCCTAATTCTCCATCCCCACGAGTTAAAGCTTTTTTTAAAATACCATTCTCATATATTAAATTTAAAGCAATTCCATCAAATTTTAATTCACAAAAAAAATTTATATAAGATTCTTCTTGTCTATAATTTATTATTTTATTATAAAATTTTGTAAAAGAATTTTTATCAAAAACATTATTTAATGAAAGAACAGGAGTTAAATGATTTTTTAATAAAGGTTTATTAAAAAAACTAGAACCTATTAATTGAGTAGGAGAATTAAAATCTCTATTCTTAAAATATTTATTTTCTAAAATTTTTAATTTATTAAATAAATAGTCATATCTAAAATCTGTAATAATAGGTTTTTCTAAAAAAAAATATAAATAATTATGATAAATTATAATATTTTGTAACTTTTTTATTTTTTTTTTAATAATATTCATTATTTACAATTAAATTATTTTAATAAAATGTATTATATAATATTTTTTTATTTAAATATAACTCTTACAAAAATTTTTAAAAAATACCAAAAAATCCCATTAAAACAACAAAAAATAAATAACTAAAAATATTTTAAAAAAAGAAAAATTTTTATTTAATTTTTTTTGTAAGAGTATAAATATTAATGTTAATATAAAAATTATTTATTTTGTAATAAAAAAATAAGAATTTTTATAAAAATTTATCAAAATAAAAAAAATTAATCAAACATTTTATATAAAAACATAAAAATTTTTATTAAGGATAAAATTTAAAATGCTTCAAAAAAAAATACATATAAATTCACCTAATGGATTACATACTAGACCTGCTGCAAAACTAGTACAAGAAGCAAAAAAGTATATTTCAAAAATTACAATTATTTCAAATGGAAAAAAAGCAAATGCAAAAAGTTTATTTAAATTGCAAACATTAGGATTAAGTAAAGGCAGTAAAATAATCTTATCTGTTGAAGGTTCAGATGAAAAAATAGCAATTAATAAACTATCTATTTTTATTAAAAAACTTATATAAAAATAAAAAAATATAAATAATTTTAAAATAATCAGTAAAATTTTTGTAAAAAATATTTTATATTAACAACTATCATTATTATATTCAAAGGTAATGTCATGATTTCAGGAATTTCAGCATCACCAGGCATTGTTTTTGGAAACGCCCTTCTTTTTAAAGAAAAAAAAATTAAAATTAATAAAAAAAAAATATCTAAGAAAAATATATTAAAAGAAATAAAAAAATTTCTAAAAGCTAGAAAAAAATCAGTACAACAAATTAACGAAATAAAAATACAAGCAGAAAAAAAATTTGGAAAAAAAAAAGCATCTATTTTTGAAGGACACATACTTTTATTAGAAGATGAAGAACTTGAAAAAGAAATTATCACTTTAATTCAAAAAAAACTTATTTGCGCTGAATATGCAATAGAAAAAATAATACAAGAACAAATTACAACATTAGAAAAAATAAAAGACGAATATTTAAAAAATAGATCTATAGATATAAGAGATATAGGAAATCGATTGTTAAAAAATATATTAAATATAAAAGTTATAGACTTAAATAATATAAAAAAAAAAATTATATTAATAACAAATGATTTAACTCCATCTCAAACAGCTCAAATGAATTTAAAAAATATTATTGGATTTGCAACAAATCTAGGAGGAAAAACTTCTCACACATCAATTATGGCAAGATCTTTAGAAATACCAGCTATTGTAGGTATAGGAGATATAACAAAAAGAGTTAAAAATGGAGATTTTTTAATTTTAGATAGCATAAATAATAAAATTATTATCAATCCAAATAAATATTTGATAAAAAAACTAAAAATAAAAAAAAAAATATATCTTAAACAACAAAAAAAATTAGAATCATTAAAAAATCTGTCAGCAACAACAATTGACGGAAAAAAAATTAAAATTGGATCAAATATAGGAAATTATAATGATGTAATAAACTCAAAAAAATATGGATCAGAATCAATTGGATTATATAGAACAGAATTTTTATTTATGGGAAGAGATAACTTTCCTACTGAAGAAGAACAATTTCAAGCATATAAATCAGTAGCAAAAAAAATGAAAGGAAAAAGCATTATTATTAGAACCATGGATATTGGAGGAGATAAAAATTTATCTTACATGAAATTTCCAAAAGAAGATAATCCATTTCTTGGGTGGAGAGCTATTAGAGTTTCTATAGATAATATAAATGTTTTACGTGATCAATTAATTGCTATTTTTAGAGCATCAGAATTTGGAAAATTTAAAATTATGTTTCCAATGATAATTTCAATGGAAGAAATCATATATTTAAAAAAAGAAATTAAAAAAATAAAAATTGAACTAAAAAAAAGAAAAATTAATTTTGATAAAAATATTAAATTAGGAGTTATGATAGAAACCCCTTCTTCAGCAATCATCTCTAAACACTTAGCAAAAGAAGTAGATTTTTTTAGTATAGGAACAAATGATCTTACACAATATACATTAGCTGTAGATCGAGGAAACGAAAATATTTCAAAATTATATCAAACAATGAGTCCATCTATACTATATTTAATAAAAAAAGTTATTAACTCATCACATAAACAAAAAAAATGGACTGGAATATGTGGAGAATTAGCAAGTAATAAAAAATATACTTCCTTATTAATTGGTTTAGGTGTAGATGAATTAAGTATGAGTTCAATTTCTATTCCAATAATTAAAAATATTATAAGAAAAATAAATTTTATTAAAGCAAAAAAATTAGCTAAAAATGTATTAAAACAATCTACAATAAAAAAAGTAAAAAAATTAATTAAAAATTTTAATAAAAAAGAAGGTTTATTATAAATAAAATAGGAGAATATAATGAGCTTTATTTCAAATCTTTTTTTTAAAAAAGATGCTCATTTAAATAAAAAAATAGAAATTATAGCACCTTTATCAGGTCAAATAATTCCAATTGAAAAAGTTCCAGATATAGTTTTTTCTAAAAAAATAGTAGGAGATGGAATAGCAATTGAACCAACTGGAAAAAAAATTGTTTCTCCTATCGATGGAATAATAGGAAAAATTTTTAAAACTCTTCATGCATTTTCAATTGAATCTCCAGAAGGAATTCAAATTTTTGTACATTTTGGAATTGATACAGTACAACTAAACGGAAAAGGCTTTAAATCTTATGCAAAAGATGGACAAAAAGTAAAAAAAGGAGATCTAATTCTAAAAGTTAATTTAAAATTATTAAAAAAAATATCAAAATCAATTATTACTCCTGTTGTTATATCTAATATCGACGAAATTAAAATTATAACAAAAAAAACTGGTTTAATCACTGCTGGAAAAAGTGTTATTATGTATGTTAATAAAAATTAAAAAATATCATTTAAACGGCGTTCAAACGCCGTTTAAAAAAAATATTTTTTTAAATTTTAAAAAAATATAAATTTAATATATAGAAAATAAAAAACACTATTTAATTAAAAAAACTTTTAATCTATAAATGTCTAACAATAAAACACGTAATCTAATCAATTCTTTTTTAATTAAATATCCTTTAAAACCATTTTTTATAATCCATTTTATAGAAATAGAATTTAATAAAAGAAAAATTATTTTTAAAAAATTTTTTATATTATATCTATAACAATTGTATTTGCATTTATAAAAAAATATACAATATTCACTTAATATCCCTATTTTAATTATTCTAGAAGGAATTCTCCAAATATCTATTTTATTAAATAACAAAACAATATCAAGAGAAGACATTAAAAAAATATTATGTAAAAAAAAATAATTATTTGACACTATATAAGATAATTTCCTAATAAAAATAGGAATATTTAATCTAATACACATATTTTTAACTAAATGTAAAATATCCTTACTTTCTTTAAATTTTTCTTTAAAATTAAAAAAATAACAATAATAAATAAAAAATTGACATAAAAATGCAAATCTTATATCAAATTCTTTATAATTTTTTGAAAAATTAGATAAAGAAAATAAAAAATGATCTCCTAAATTATTGTTTTTAAAATAAAAATGTTTTTCTTTTATATTATATAAAAAATTTAATTCTGGAAATAAAATAGACAAAGCATTACATTGTTTTAAAATACAAAAATATACATGAGGAGAATAAGAAATTAAAGCTTTTTTCGTTTCATTCCATACACGATGACTAGTTAAAGAAGATATTTCTCCAGTTTTTACAACTTCTTGCATTAATTTCATAGTACTTTTATCAACTCGAAATCCTAAATGAGATAATTGAGAAGCAAATCTTGCAACTCTTAAAACTCTTAATGGATCTTCTTTAAATGATTGAGAAACATGTCTTAATAATCTTAATTTAATATCTTGTAAACCATTACATGGATCTATAAAATTTCCATGTTTATCCTGAGCAATAGCATTTATAGTTAAATCTCTTCTAAACAAATCATCATGTAAAGTAATATTTTTTGAAAAATTTGTACTAAATCCTTTATGACCAAATGCAAGTTTTTTTTCAGTTCTAGCTAAAGCATATTCTTCAAAAGTTTTTGGATGTAAAAAAACTGGAAAATCTTTTCCAACTTGTTTAAACCCTTTTTTAATTAAATCTTTTGGAGTAGATCCTACAACTACCCAATCACGATCTTGTACTGGTAATTTTAATAAACTATTTCTAATAGCTCCTCCAACTAAATAAATTTTCATTTACTACCTTACTTAAAATTTTAATAATTATAAAATAAAAATTTAAAAAATTTAGTAAAAAAATAAGAAAAAAAAAACTAAAAAACATAAAAAATATTATAGATATAATAATATAAGAATATAAAATATACTAAAATTTTATAATAAATATTTACAATTTTTATATATTTTATTGAAAATTAGAGAATATATTAAATAAATAAAAAATTATTCGAATTTAATAATTCTAACCAAAAATTAAAAGAACTATTTCATAATTTAAATTAAGAAAAAAAATAATTATTTAAGTAACAAAAAATAGAAAATAAAGAAAACTTATTTTTTTCTACAGAAATTATAAAAAATTCCACAAATTTCCTTAATATTAGATATACTATCGGTATAATATATTTATGTATTAAAAAATAAAAAAAGTTAAATCTGCAAATGATGATAAAAAATAATACAAGTAAATATAAAAATAATTTTATAATAAACATTAAAAAAAATATTAGGAATTACTACAGAGGTTTTCGTATACAATTGAATAAAAATTATTACCACTACAATTTCAAATAATTTCTTTCCTAAAAATTTAAATAAATATAGAAATATGTTTCCATTAAATATATAATACAAAAAAAAAAAAAAAAAATAAAATATAAAAAATGTAATAAAAAATCTTCTATTAGAAATAGTTAAATTTACTAAATATAAAAAAATATAGTGTAATAAGAAAATTCATAAATAAAAATAATTCTATGTCAAATATAAAATATTATATAAAATTTTCAAAAAAAAAAAAAAAAAAAAAGAAAAATAAAAAAAATAATATAACTATTATTTCTATAAAAAATATTTTAAAATATATAATATTTAAAAAAAAACTATCTTAATAAATTATTTAAAAAAAATTATTTATAAATACTTAATTTTGGATATACATTAATATTAAAATCAGATTTAAATTTATTTAATTTAAATTTTAACATTCCTGTATATGCTATCATAGCTCCATTATCTGTACAAAATTCTGGTTTCGAAAAATAAACTTTTCCATTATATTTTAATAACATTTTTTTTAACTTTTTTCTTAATAAAATATTTGAACTAACTCCTCCAGCAACTACTAATCTATTTAAAGATTTTTTTTGAATAGCTTTTTTACATTTATAAACTAAAACATCTATTACTGCATGTTCAAAAGCATTTGAAATATCAGCTTTATTTTGAAAACTTAAATAAGAAAACTTATTTATAAAATTTATAACTGATGTTTTTAATCCAGAAAAACTAAAATTTAAATTATTTTGATAAATCATAGGTCTTGGAAAAAAATATTTATTAAAAATTCCAAATTTTGAAAGTTTTGAAATTTCTGGACCTCCTGGATATTTTAATTTTAATTTTCGTGAAATTTTATCAAATGCTTCTCCAGCACTATCATCTAGAGTTTCTCCTAATAAAATATATTTTCCAATTTTTTTTGAATAAATTAATTGTGTATGTTTTCCAGAAACCAAAAGAGTTAAAAAAGGAAATATTGGACATTTTTTTTTTTCCATCATAGTTGATAATAAATGAGCTTCCATATGATTTACAGGAATAGCTGGTATATTTAAAGAATATGCTAAAGAAATTCCAAAAGTTGCTCCAACTAGCAATGAACCAACTAATCCAGGACCTTCAGTATAAGCTATTGCAGTAATATCTTTTAAAAAAAAATTTTTATTTTTTAAAATTTTGTTAATTATTTTAAATAAATTTAACAAATGTTCTCTTGATGCTATTTCTGGAACAATTCCACCATATTTATTATGTATATGTGATTGACTTATTTTTTCGTTAAATATTAAACCATAAGTACTATCATATAAAGCAATTCCAGTATCATCGCATGACGTTTCAATACCTAAAATTTTCATATTGTATCCTTTAATATAAATTATTTTTGAATTAAACTGATTTAAACTTATAAATTTGATAAACTATCTTATAACATTAAATAAACTAAATAAAAAAAGAAAATAATGCCAATAATTAAAATACGTGAAAACGAACCATTTGATGTAGCTCTAAGAAGATTTAAAAGATCTTGTGAAAAAGCTGGAATTTTATCAGAAATAAGAAGAAGAGAATGTTATGAAAAACCAACAACTGAAAGAAAAAGAGCTAAAGCTTCTGCTGTAAAAAGATTAACAAAAAAACTATGTCGAGAAAATTTAAAAAGAACTAGAATGTACTAAATGTGTTAAAAAAAAAAGAAAAAAAAATATAAGACCGTTCATTTTTTTTTATACGAACGGCAAAATTTTAAATATAATAAACCTATTTTAAATAAGGCATATGATCGGAAAAATTCCAAAAGTATTTATTAATGAAATAATTTCTAAAACAAACATTATAGATATTATTAATTCAAAAATATCTCTAAAAAAAAAAGGAAAAAATTATCAATCTAAATGTCCTTTTCACGAAGAAAAAACTCCTTCATTTATAGTAAGTTATGAAAAACAATTTTATCATTGTTTCGGATGTAACACTCATGGAAACGTTATTGATTTTTTAATGCATTATGATGGATTAAATTTTATAGAATGTATAGAAGAATTATCAATTTTAAATAACATATCTATTCCATATAAAAAAAATGATATAAACTTTCAAAAAACATATAAAAAAAGAAAAAATTTATATAATATAATGGAAAATATTGCATTTATATATTATAAAAATTTTTTTAAAAAACAATCAAATAAAGCATTAAAATATATAAAAAAAAGAGGAATTAAATCAAATATATTAAATTTATTTTTAATAGGTTATTCTAATAAAGTATCTATGAAAAAAATATTAGATACACAATTAAAAAAATTTAATAAAAAAGATTTAATTAACGCAGGAATTATAAAAATTAATTATTCAGGAAAAATATATAATAGATTTAATAAAAGAATAATATTTCCAATTAGAGATAAAAATGGAAGAATAAATGGATTTGGAGGTAGAATATTAACTAAAAAAAAATTACCAAAATATATTAATTCACCTGAAACAAAAATATTTCATAAAAAAAAACAAATTTATGGAATATATGAAATAAAAAAAAAAAGAAATAAAAGAAAATATTTACTAGTTGTAGAAGGATATTTTGATGTTATTTCATTAAATCAATTTAATATAAAAAATTCTGTTTCTATTCTAGGAACGGCTTGTACCCAAGAACAAATAAAAATTCTATTTAATCTAACTGATATAATTATATTTTGTTATGATGGAGATAAAGCAGGGAAAAAAGCATCTTGGAACACATTAATAAAATCCTTACCATATTTATATGGAAAAAGATTAATAAAATTTATATTTCTTCCAAAAAATGAAGATCCAGACTCAATTCTAAAAAAAGAAGGAAAAAATAAATTTAAAAAAAGAATTAAAAAATCAATTTTTATGTCAGAATATTTATTTTCAAAATTACTAAAAAAAAATGATATTAATACAATAGAAGGAAAAAAAAATTTTATTTATCAAGCAAATTCTTTTATAAAAATTATTCCAAGTACAACATATAGATTTTTACTATATGAATTGTTAGGAAAAAAAATTGGAATTTTTGATAAATCTTCTTTAAAAAAATTTTTTTTAAAAAATAAAAAAATTAAATTTAAAAAAAAAAAAAAAAAATATACTTTAATGAAAGTATTAATTAGTCTTATTATTCAAAAACCTAAACTACATAAATTAGTAAAAGAAAAATTTTTTTTAAAAAAAAATAAATACAGTATAAAAATATTTCTAAATATTATTAAAAAATGTAAAAAAAACAAAAATATTAATACAGGAATTTTATTAGAACAATATAGAGAAAAAAAAATATACAATATTTTAAAATATTTAGCTAAATGGAAAAATCTGATTTCGAAAAAAAAAATTAAAAAAACTTTTATAGAAATATTAAACTATTTAAAAAAAAAATTTATAAAAAAGAAAATTGGAAAAATTCTTTCAAAAGAAAAAATAAAAAAACTAAACAAAAAAGATAAAAAAAAAATATGGTTAATGAATAAAAAACTAATAAATTTATCAAAAAAATAAAGAATTTTTTTTAAAAAAATAAAAACGATAAAAAATATATCATATATAAAAATTATTTACATTAAAAATGTAATTTAAAAATTATTTTTATCCTTAATTTAAATAAATAAAATGGATATTATCGTATGGATCAAAAACCAAAATCACAACTCAAATCTCTTATTACTTATGGGAAAGAACAAGGATTTTTAACTTTCTCTGAAATAAATGATCATTTACCAGAAAGTATGGTTGATTCTGAACAAATTCAACATATAATTCACATGATCAAAGATATGGGAATTCAAGTAGTTGAAAATGCTCCAGATTCAGATGATTTAATTTTAAATAATTCAAGAGAAAATAATGATACTGATGAAGATACTGTCGAAGCAGTTAAACAAGTTTTATCAAATGTTGATACAGAGCTAGTTAGAACAACAGATCCAATAAGAATGTATATGAGAGAAATGGGAACTGTTCAATTATTAACAAGAGAAGGAGAAATAAAAATAGCAAAAAGAATAGAAAAAGGAATTAAACAAATACAATCTTCCATTTCAAAATATCCACAATCTATTACATATATTTTAAAACAATATGAATTTATTGAATCTGGAAAAATAAAAATTTCAGAAGTAATTACAGGATTTTTAGATAAAAATATTAAAAAAAATTGTAATAATTTTATTAAAAATAATAATTCTAATGTAAAAAGTACAATTTTAAAAAGTTCTAATAAAAAAAATAATAAAAATTCTGAAGAAGAAAAAATAGATAAAAAACTAGCAAAAAAAAAATTTTCTGAATTAAAAAATCAATATATTATTACTAACAAAATTATTCAAAAAAAAAAAAGAAATCATATAGACTCAATACAAGAAATTAAAAAATTATCTATACTTTTTAAACAATTTAAATTAACTCCTAAACAATTTAATTATTTATTAAAAAATTTACGTTTAATTATAAAAAAAATTAGATTACAAGAAAAAATTCTTATAAATTTGTGTGTAAAAAAATGTAAAATGCCAAGAAAAATATTTATTAAAATATTTTTAGGAAACGAAGCAAATATTATATGGTTTAAAAAAGCTCAAAAAATGAAGAAAAAATGGGCAAAAAAAATAAACAAATTTAAAAAAAATATTAAATATAGAATTAAAAAACTACATAGAATAGAAAGTAAAATGAATATTTCTATTAGCCAAATAAAAAAAATTAATAAAAAAATTATTATTGGAGAAAAAAAAGCTAAATTTGCAAAAAAAGAAATGGTTGAAGCAAATTTAAGATTAGTTATTTCTATTGCAAAAAAATATACTAATCGAGGATTACAATTTTTAGATTTAATTCAAGAAGGAAATATTGGATTAATGAAAGCAGTAGATAAATTTGAATACCGTAGAGGTTATAAATTTTCAACTTATGCAACATGGTGGATTAGACAAGCTATTACAAGATCAATAGCTGATCAAGCAAGAACAATTAGAATTCCTGTGCATATGATTGAAACAATTAATAAACTAAATAGAATATCAAGACAAATTCTACAAGAAATAGGAAGAGAACCAACACCCGAAGAACTTTCAGAAAAAATGCTAATTTCTGAAGAAAAAATTAGAAAAGTTTTAAAAATTGCAAAAGAACCAATATCTATGGAAACTCCAATAGGAGATGATGAAGATTCACATTTAGGAGACTTTATTGAAGATACTACTCTTGAACTACCTTTAGAATCAGCAACATCTAAAAGTTTAAAAAATGCAACTAATAACATTCTTTCTGGATTAACTCCAAGAGAAGCAAAAGTTTTACGTATGAGATTCGGAATTGATATGAATACTGATCATACGTTAGAAGAAGTTGGAAAACAATTTGATGTTACTAGAGAAAGAATTCGTCAAATAGAAGCAAAAGCATTAAGAAAACTAAGACATCCTAGTAGATCTGAAATTTTAAAAAGTTTTTTAGATGATTAAAAAAAAAAAAAATTTTTATATAAAAAATCGTTAACAATAATTTAATAATGATTATTGTTAACAACAAATTTTAAAATTACATTAGAATATAATAAAAATATATTTAAAAATTTCAATAAATTATATTTTTTTATTTTCTTTTAAAAAAATTGAGTCAAAATTAACAGGTTCTAAATTTAATTGAGGAAATCCACCACGTGATGTTAAATTTGAAACACATTCTCTAATATAAGGAAATAAAATATTTGGACAATATACATTTAAACAATAAAGAAGTTTTTTTTTAGAAAATCCTTTAACATAAAAAATTCCAGACTGATGTACTTCACATAAAAAAACTAATTTAAAATCAATATATACTTTAACAATAACTCTTAAAGTTATATCAAATAAAAAATCTTCTAATTTATTAAATACATTATTTAAATCACAAGAAATTTTTGGATTCCAATTTTCTTTAAAAATATTTGGAGAATTAGGAGATTCAAATGAAAGATCTTTAATATAAATTTTTTGAATTTTAAAAACTTCTTTTTTTTTAATTTCTTTCTCTTTATCATTTTTATCTAACATATTTAATCTCTTATTATTTTTATTTTATTTAATTTTATTTTTTTTAAAAAATATATTTATTTTTTTAAAATTTTAAATATTTTTTTATATAAATTATTTAAAATTAATAAATTTTTTAAAATAATATTTAAAATTTTTTAAAATAAATACGCAATTTTTAAAAAAAAATAAATATAAATATTTTATATAAAATTTTAAAATAAAATATTTTTAAAAAAAAATATTTTAATATAAATTACTAAACTTTATTTTTAAACTGTAATTTTAAAAGATATTTCTTAGCATCTTTAATTTCAGAAAAAACTTGAATTGGAGAAGTTCCACCTTTAGATTCTTTTTTTTTTAAACAATTTTTTAATTTTATACTTTTATAAACATTATTTTCAATTATTGAACAAAATTTTTGTAAACATTTTAATTTTATATCTGAAAGAGATTTTTTTTTTTTTATTGCATATAAAACTATTTTCCCTGTAATCTCATGAGAATCCCTAAAACTAACTCCTTTCCTTACTAAATAATCAGCTAAATCAGTAGAATTAGAGTAGCCAGATTCTGCAGATTTTATACATTTTTTTTTATTTAATTTTAAATTAGATAAAACAATTGAAGACATTTTTAGACAATTCTTCCATATATTTAAAGAATTAAACAATCCTTCTTTATCTTCCTGCATATCCTTATTATATGACAAAGGCAACCCTTTAAATATAACTAAAATATTTATTAAATCTCCATATACACGACCAGTTTTTCCTCTTATTAATTCTAAAGCATCTGGATTTTTTTTTTGAGGCATTAATGATGATCCTGAAGTTATCGTATCTGATAATTCAATAAAATTACATTCTCCTGAATTAAAAAAAATTAAATCTTCAGAAAATCTAGATAAATGCATCATTCCTATTGAAGCTATAGATAATAATTCTATAACATAATCCCTATCAGAAACACTATCTAAACTATTATTACTTGCTTTAGAAAATTTCATAAATCTTGCTAATTTTTCTCGATTAATTTTCCACCCAGTACCAGATAAAGCACCAGAACCTAATGGACTAATATTAATTCTTTTAAAAACATCATTTAATCTCTCAAAATCTCTTTTTATCATTTCAAAATATGCTAAACACCAATGAGAAAAAAGTATAGGTTGAGCTCTTTGTAAATGAGTATAACCAGGCATTATATGAGAAAAATATTTTTCTGATAAATGAATTAAAGATTTTTTAAAAATTATTAAACTTTTTTGAATCTTTTTAATTTGTATTTTACACCATAATCTTAAATCTGTTGCAACTTGATCATTTCTACTTCTACCAGTATGAATTTTTTTTCCTACTTTACCTAACATATAAATTAATTTTTTTTCTACCCAAGAATGTATATCTTCTGAATTACTAAATAATATTTTTTTAGGATTATCTTTTATCTCTTCTAAAATTAAAGTTAAAGAAGTTTCCAATTTTTTTTGTTCTTCTATTGTAATTATTTTGCTATCTAAAAGTATTTTAGACCAAGCTATAGAACCTTTTATATCTTCTTTTATTAAAATAAAATCAATTTTTAAAGAACTATTAAATTTTTTAAAAAAAGAATCTTGTTCTTTTGTAAACCTTCCACCCCAAAGAGCCATATTTTATTTTCCTGAAAATTTTTTTTTAAAATAAAAAATTAAAATTTTTAATTTTAAAAAATAATTATTTTTTTTGTATTGCTCTAATTTTAGAAGAAAGAGAAAATAAATTTATAAAACCATTAGCATCAGACTGATTATAAACAGAATCTGATCCAAAAGTAGAATAAGATTTTAAATATAAAGAATAAGAAGATCTTTTCTTAACAGCACTTACTACACCTTTATATAATTTTAAAACAACTTCTCCAGTAATATTATTAGATAAAACATCTGAAGCTGATTGAATTGATTCTCGAATTGGAGAAAACCATTTTCCCTCATATATAATATGAGACATTTCTAATGATAATTTTTCTCTCCATTTCATAGATTCTCTATCCAATACTAATTGTTCAATAGATCGAATCGCTTCATTCATAATCGTTCCTCCTGGAGTTTCGTAACAACCTCTAGATTTTAATCCAATAATTCTATTTTCAACTACATCTACTCTACCTATTCCGTGAATAGATCCAATTTTATTTAATTTTATTAAACAACGTAAAGGACTATATTTTTTATTATTAATAGAAATAACACAACCTTTTTTAATTTTAATTGTAATATATTCTGGAATATTTGGAGCATTTTCAACGCTGTTAGTCCATACCCAACAATCTTCTTGAGACTCATTCCATAAATCTTCTAATAATCCACCTTCAGTAGAAATATGCCAAACATTTTCATCACGACTATAAATTTTCTTTAAACTCGCAGTAGTATGAATATTTCTTTTCTTTAAATAATTTAAAAGATCTTCTCTAGATTTTAATTTCCATTGTCTCCATGGCGCAATAACTTTTAAATCCGGAGCTAACATCGAATAATTAATTTCAAACCTAATTTGATCATTTCCCTTTCCAGTTGCTCCATGCGCTAATGCTGACGCATTAATTTTATTTGCTAACTCTACTTGAGCTTTTGCTATTATCGGTCTAGCAATAGCTGTTCCTAAAAAATATTTTCCTTCATATAATGCACCAGTTCTTAATAAAGGATAAATATAATCTTTAACAAAAATTTTTTTTAAATCAAGTACTTTACATCCAATAGAACCAGATTCTATTGCTTTTTTTTTAATTCCTTGTAAATCTTTTTTAGATTGCCCAAGATCTATTACTAATGAAAAAATATCTAAATCATAATTCTCTTTAATCCATGGAATAATTGCTGAAGTATCCAATCCTCCAGAATATGCTAATACAACTATATTTTTTTTCAAAATATAAAAACCTCATAATAAATTAAAATTTTAATTTTTTAATGCTTTAATATTAAATCATTATATCAGAAATTTTAAATAATAATTAATCTGAAAAAATATCTTTATTACAAATTTATATTTTTACAAATAGAATAAGAAAAATCTAATTTATTTAAAGTATAAATATGAAAATCATGAATTCCTTCTTTATATAAAGATTCAATCATATTTACAGCAAGATCTAATCCAATTGATTTATTTTGATGAATAGAATTATAATTATATTTTATATATAAATTTTTTAACCAATTAGGAATATAAATATTTGATAATAAACAAAATTTATATACTTGATTAAAATCATAAATTGGTAAAATTCCAGGAATAATTTTCTTTTTAATTCCAATACCAAAACATTTATCTCTAAAACGTAAAAAATTTTCAATATCAAAAAAAAACTGAGTAATAGCTTGATTTGCACCATAATCAAATTTTTTTTTTAAATGTAATAAATCAAATTGTGCACTTTTTGCTTCTGGATGTACTTCTGGATATGCAGCAACTGATATAAAAAAATTTGAAATTTTTTTTAATAAAATGATTAAATCTATTGCATACATTTTATATATAGTATTTTTCTTAAAATTATCACCTCTTAAAGCAATAATATGATTAATTTTTTCAGTACAATACATTTTTGCATTTTTTTTTAATGAATGACGAGTATTATTAATACATGTCATATGAGGAACTAACTCTACATCAACAATTTTTCTTATTATTTTAATAAAATTATATGTATTATTTCTATTTCCATTATTTGCTCCATGTGTAATAGAAATAAAAGTTGGATTTAACTTATTTATTTTTTTAATAAAAGAAAAAAATTTTTTTTCAAATAATAATTTAGAAGGTGGAAATAACTCAAAAGAAAAATTTATTTTTTTTTTATTTTTCTTTGTAATTTTTTTTTTTACTCGATTTATCAAATTCATAAATATTTTTTTATCACCAATAATATTTTTATAAAAAAATTAAATTTACATAAAAGAATTTTATTAATTTATTTAAAAATAAATAATATTTAAAAATAATAAAATAAATTTAACAATAAAATTATTAAAAAATATTTTATATAACTAAAATATTTATGTATATCTATAACATTATTTTATGTATGAAAAAATTATTTTTTCATAAAAAAAATTTTAAGTATTTGATTTTTTTTTAAAAAAAACGTAAAATATATAAATAACATAAAAATAATATTGTAAATTTTAACTAATAAATCTATAATATCTTTTTAAACTGCCGGCTTAGCTCAGACGGTAGAGCAACTGACTTGTAATCAGTAGGTCACCAGTTCGATTCCGGTAGCCGGCATACATTTAAAAAAAAAAAAAAAAAAAGAAGTAAAAAAAATTTAAAAAATAAAAGGTGGGATTCCCGAGCGGCCAAAGGGAGCAGACTGTAAATCTGACGTCATAGACTTCGAAGGTTCGAATCCTTCTCCCACCATATATTTTAAAAATGCGAGCATGGTATAAAGGATATTACCTCAACCTTCCAAGTTG
Source organism: Buchnera aphidicola (Periphyllus acericola) (assembly GCF_964019855.1). Taxonomy (GTDB): domain Bacteria; phylum Pseudomonadota; class Gammaproteobacteria; order Enterobacterales; family Enterobacteriaceae; genus Buchnera_J; species Buchnera_J aphidicola_BC. The sequence goes on along the minus strand of NZ_OZ026466.1, from coordinate 303,534 downwards.
AAGATGTGGGTTCAATTCCCACTGTTCGCTCAATCCTTAAAATTTTTATAAAAAAAATTAAAAAAAACTTTTAAAAAGCTGATATGGCTTAGTTGGTTAAAGCACACCCTTGGTAAGGGTGAGATCCCCAGTTCAAATCTGGGTATCAGCATTTAATTTTAATTTTTTTTAATAAATTATTTTTATTTAAATTATCCAATATAAAAATCTTATTTTAGGATTTCTAATGAAATCTAAAATTTTTAAAAAAATAGAATTAATTTTAAAACAAAATAAATGTCTTTTAATAAACATATGTATTATTTTTTTAATTTTTTTTATTAAACAATGCAATTTCTTATCTATTAAAATTAAATATTTAATTATCATAACATTTCTATGTTCACTAATAATTATAATTCTTATAATAAATAAATATTTAAACTATATAAAAAATATTTACAAAGAAATCCAATTAGAAATAAAAAATATTTCTTGGCCAACAAAAAAAGATACTTTAAATACAACATTTATAATTATTCTAACAAGTTTACTTATCTCATTTATTTTATGGGGTTTAGATACAATAATTTTTTACTTTATTTCATTTATTACTTCTTTAAAATATTAGGAAAATTATGAAAATTCAAAATCAAAAAAAAAAAAATGGTATGCAATACAAATTTATTCAGGATTCGAAGATAAGGTAGTAAAATCTATAAAAGAACATATTAAAAAAAAAAAATTAAACAAAACTTTTGAAAAAATTTTAGTTCCTTCAGAAGAAGTTATAGAAATAAAAAAAGGAAAAAGAAAAAAAAGTGATCATAAATTTTTTCCTGGATATGTTTTAATAAAAATGATAATGAATGAATACAATTGGCATCTTATAAAAAGTGTACCAAAAGTAATAGGTTTTATAGGAGGTACTCCAGAAAACCCTTTTCCAATTAAAAAACAAGAAATTAAATTAATACAAAAAAAACTTTTAAAAATTGGAAATAAACCAAGACCTAAAACTATGTTCGAACCAGGAGAAAGTGTAAGAGTAAAAAACGGACCATTTTCAGATTTTAATGGAATAGTAGAAGAAATAGATTATGATAAAAATAGATTAAAAGTTTCAGTATCTATCTTTGGGAGATCTACTCCAGTAGAACTAGATTTTATCCATGTAGAAAAAAATTTATAAAAAATAATGGTGAAATAATGTCTAAAAAAATTACAGCTTATATAAAACTTCAAGTTGCTGCTGGACAAGCTAATCCGAGCCCACCAGTTGGTCCAGCTTTAGGTCAAAAAGGATTAAATATTATGGATTTTTGTAAAAAATTTAATTCTGAAACTAAAAATTTAGAAAAAGGAATACCAACACCAGTAGTTATAACAGTTTTTTCTGATAAAACATTTTCATTTATTATAAAAACTCCTCCTGCATCTGTCTTATTAAAAAAATATGCAGGAATAAAATCAGGATCTAAAAAACCAAAAACTGAATTTGTTGGATCTATTACTATTTCTCAAATTAAAGAAATATCAAAAATAAAACAAAAAGATATGACTGGATCAAATTTAGATAAAATAAATAAATCTATTATAGGAACAGCAAAATCTATTGGTTTAAAAATAAAAAAATCTTAAAAATATGAAAAATAAAAATTTGAAAATAAATAAAAAAAAAAAAAGTAATAAATTTAAAAAAACAAAAATAGATAATGCAATATCTATTCTTAAAAAACAATCAAAAAAAAAATTTATAGAAAGTATTGATGTAGTAATTATGTTAGGAATTGATCCAAAAAAAACAGACCAAAACATAAGAGGAGCAACAGTTTTACCACATGGAAATGGAAAAATGGTAAAAGTCGCAGTCTTTGCAGATGGAAAAAAAGCAGAAGAAGCAAAAAATGCTGGAGCAGAATTTATTGGAATGGATGATTTATCAAATAGAATAAAAAAAAATGAAATAAAATTTGATGTAACTGTTGCAACTCCTGAATCAATGAAAATAGTAAGTTTATTAGGAGCTATTTTAGGACCAAAAGGATTAATGCCAAATCATAAAATTGGAACAATTACATCGAATATTTATGATACTATAAAAAAAATAAAAAATGGACAAATAAGATATAAAAACGATAAAAATGGAATTATTCATACATCTATAGGAAAAATAAATTTTTCTTCAATTCAAATTAAAGAAAATTTAGCAAGCCTGATAAAAGATTTAAACAAACAAAAACCAAATAAAATTAAAGGAATATATTTAAAAAAAATATTTTTAACAACAACTATGGGTCCATCAATCGAAATTAAAAAATCTATTTAAAAATAAAAAATTATTTTTTTAAAAAAAAATGTCCTAGTTTCTTAATTAATTTCTTTATATTTTAGTTAGAAATTAGGTTTTTTATTATTATCTTATAAAAAAAATATTTAAATTTCATATAAAATAATAAAAAATTCTTATTTTCATTTTAAAAAAATCTTTATATTTATTTAAATAAATAATACTTATAAAAATAATTATAAAGGATTTTTTAAAAAAAATCTAGGAGTAAAAATGTCAAAAAATATACAAAAAAAAAAAAAAATTATTAAACAAATAAAAAAAATATCAAAAAATGCATTATCAGCAGTAGTAGCTAATTCTAAAAAAATTAACTCAAATAAAATTAATATACTAAGAAAAAATGCAAGAAAAAATAACGTTCAAATTAAAGTAATTAAAAATACTTTATTAAAAAAAGCAATTCATAAAACACAATTTGAATGTCTTATAAAAACACTAAAAAAATTTACTTTAATTGCATATTCTATTAAACATCCAGGAAGCGCAGCAAAATTACTATATTTATTTTCTAAAGAAAATAAAAATTTTAAAATAAAAGGAGCAGCTTATGAAGGAAAATTTATAAAATCAAAAAAAATAAAAAAACTAGCATTCTTACCTACATATAAAGAAGCAATACAAAGATTTATGTTTATGATAAAAGAACTTTCAATCGGAAAATTAATTAGAACTTTAATTTCTCTTCAAAATAAAAAACAAAGAAAATTATAATAGATTTATTCAAAAATGGAAAAAAAAATGTCTATTAGTAAAAATGAAATAATAAATACAGTTTCAAAAATGTCAGTAACAGAAATTATGGAATTAATAAAATCTATGGAAAAAAAATTTGAAATTTCTTCACAACCTATAATAAATAATAACACTCAACAAGAAACAAAAAAAATTAAAGAAAAATCAGAATTTGATATATATATCAAATCAATAGGAAAAAATAAAGTTTCTGTAATACGCGCTGTCAGAAGTTTAACTAATTTAGGATTAAAAGAAGCAAAAGATTTAGTTGAATCTGCACCTACAGTATTAAAAGAAAAAATTAATAAAGAAGAAGCAGAATCCTTAAAAAAAACATTAGAAACTGCTGGAGCAGAAGTTGAAATTAAATAAAAAATAAATTTTAATTTTAAAAAATATTATAAAAAAGCTGGTGAAAAAAATCACCAGCTATTTATAATTTTTTTTAAAAAGAATAAAAATTTTAA